>NZ_JAABLX010000051.1:0-76308 GCF_009915245.1 Proteus sp. G2669
GAGCCGAAGCCAGTCGAAGATACCAGCTGGCTGCAACTGTTTATTAAAAACACAGCACTGTGCAAACACGAAAGTGGACGTATACGGTGTGACGCCTGCCCGGTGCTGGAAGGTTAATTGATGGGGTTATCCTTAGGGAGAAGCTCTTGATCGAAGCCCCAGTAAACGGCGGCCGTAACTATAACGGTCCTAAGGTAGCGAAATTCCTTGTCGGGTAAGTTCCGACCTGCACGAATGGCGTAATGATGGCCAGGCTGTCTCCACCCGAGACTCAGTGAAATTGAACTCGCTGTGAAGATGCAGTGTACCCGCGGCAAGACGGAAAGACCCCGTGAACCTTTACTATAGCTTGACACTGAACATTGAGCCTTGATGTGTAGGATAGGTGGGAGACTATGAAATGTGGACGCCAGTCTGCATGGAGTCAACCTTGAAATACCACCCTTTAACGTTTGATGTTCTAACCTAGGTCCATAATCTGGATCGGGGACCGTGTCTGGTGGGTAGTTTGACTGGGGCGGTCTCCTCCTAAAGAGTAACGGAGGAGCACGAAGGTTGGCTAAGCATGGTCGGACATCATGCGGTTAGTGCAAAGGCATAAGCCAGCTTGACTGTGAGAGTGACGGCTCGAGCAGGTACGAAAGTAGGTCTTAGTGATCCGGTGGTTCTGAATGGAAGGGCCATCGCTCAACGGATAAAAGGTACTCCGGGGATAACAGGCTGATACCGCCCAAGAGTTCATATCGACGGCGGTGTTTGGCACCTCGATGTCGGCTCATCACATCCTGGGGCTGAAGTAGGTCCCAAGGGTATGGCTGTTCGCCATTTAAAGTGGTACGCGAGCTGGGTTTAGAACGTCGTGAGACAGTTCGGTCCCTATCTGCCGTGGGCGTTGGAAGATTGAGAGGGGTTGCTCCTAGTACGAGAGGACCGGAGTGAACGCACCACTGGTGTTCGGGTTGTCATGCCAATGGCATTGCCCGGTAGCTAAGTGCGGAAGAGATAACCGCTGAAAGCATCTAAGCGGGAAACTTGCCTCGAGATGAGTCTTCCCTGTCACCTTGAGTGACCTAAAGGAACGTTTAAGACTAAGACGTTGATAGGCTGGGTGTGTAAGCGTAGCGATACGTTGAGCTAACCAGTACTAATGAACCGTGAGGCTTAACCTGACAACACCGAAGGTGTTTTGTCTGAGAGACAAAAAGTAGATGAAGTAAGCTTGTTTAAGATTGAAATTGCTGGCGACTAACCGAAAGGGAAAGCGCGGGTAATAAAACAGAATTTGCTTGGCGGCCATAGCGCAGCGGTCCCACCTGATCCCATGCCGAACTCAGAAGTGAAACGTTGTAGCGCCGATGGTAGTGTGGGGTCTCCCCATGTGAGAGTAGGGAACTGCCAGGCATTAAATAAGACGAAAAAGCCAACCCATTGGGTTGGCTTTTTTGCGTTTGGAGCTTAGATACTCTGAATAAAAAACTATTTTAATTGCTGATAAAGTAATGAACCTGCCGCTGCCCCTGCAACATCGTAAGCAAAATCATGCCAACTCCAGCCAGTACCTTCTGGACGACTATCATAAAGCTCTTTTACAGCCCCTAAACTAATCGAAAACGAGAGCCCAATTAATAATCCCTCTCTATGGCCATAATGTTGATGATCTGCATAAGCATTCGCACCCGCTGATGCCACCATAGAAAACAAGAAATGTTGAGCTTTATCTTTTCCTCGCCAATTATCATTGGCAAAATGAAATGACTGGCAACCTGTTAAAGTCATTATTGAAAATAAAATTATCACAGAACCATATTTGAGCTTTAGTTTCATAAAAATAAAAGCCTTCTCACAGAGAATTTATGATCATAAATAAGATATGTAGAGTATAAAAGATGATTGTTAATACAAAAAAGCCTTACTGATATTAAGTAAGGCTTCGAAGCAGGAAGTGCTAGCGTTAAAGTATACGGCTAATTAATCTATCAACACGAATACGTCGTAATCGCTTGATTAATTTTTTCACTTTAAGTGGGTAAAGCTTAATACTTTCTAGCTCTTGGTAATGTTTTACAATACGTGTTTTTTGGCGAATACAGGCTAGCTCTTTATGCCGTTGCTCATGTAATTCATGTTTAGGATCATGAATTAATATCGCATTTTCTAAATCTAATCCCCATGCTCGTGGGTTAAGATTATTACCTGTAATTAATTGCCAATTATCATCAACCCACATACCTTTTAAGTGATAGGTATTATCACTGTCTTTCCAGAGCCTTAGTGTTAATTGGTCATTATCAATAAACCGTTGGAAACGCTGGGTAAATTTACGCAGATTGATTTCATAGAGATAAGGCAGGGCACCAATAATTTTAAACGGCTCTTCAGGTGGAATATAAAAATCATTTGCTGTTTTATCACCAATAATAATTTCGACTTGTTTGCCATTTCTTAATAAATGGCTGATTTGACGAACAAGGATCGCTGGTAAATTAAAATAAGGAGTGCAAATAACTAATTTTTCTTCTGTAGAAGCCATTAGGTGAGAAATGGTCTTATTTAAGATATTTTTCTTACCTAAACCTACTAAAGGCGTTACTGCTAATTCATGATTAGAAGCATTGGCTTTAATATCATAGCCATCACGTGTGCGTAAATTAAAACGAAATTGACGTATGCAATTTTTTATTTCAGCACAACGAACTCTATCTTTAATATCAAGACGTTGAATAGCTTCAGATTGCAGAAGATCATTCACAATAAACTGTTTCATTGTGGTCGCTAATTCACTATTTTGAATAATATGATATCGGTCATAGCGATATTTATCTAGCTTATGCAAATACACATTATTAATGCTTGCACCACTATAAATAACCGTATCATCAAAGATAAAGCCTTTAAGGTGTAATACACCTAGTGCTTCACGAGTATTAACAGGGATCCCATAGATAGGGAGCTCTATATCAGGATGTTGCTGTGCAACATGATAATACCAATCTGCATTTGTCGCATCAGCAGAGACACCAATTCGCCCACGTTGAGCACGGTGCCAGTCAACAATAACGGTAATGGATAATTCAGGACGTTGTTGTTTTGCGGTGTAAAGTGCATCAAGGATCTCTTCACCAGCCTCATCGTGCTCTAAATAAAGAGCTGTAATAAAGATCTCTTTTTTGGCTTGAGCAATATATTTCAATAAGGTGCTGCGAAACGCGGACGTCTGATAAAGCGTTTCAACATCAGCAACTGACTGAGCTAATTTAGGCAGTTGTGCAAGGTGTTGTTGATGCTTAGCAAGTTTTAGTTTAGACAACATCACAGTGCTTAGTTCTCTTGTTTATGATGGCAGATGGAGCCATCGTCCATGTAGATTTTCTTTAACCGATCTTCTGATCATAACATTAGTTATATGGGATGTACGCATAAAATCATCATATATAGCTAATTTATCAAAGGATGCGTGAATAATCACATAACAAAACTTTCACTTATGATTATCGCACTTACAGCTCTTTTGAGGATCAAAGAAGCAAGTCAAGATTCACTATTCCTTCATCAAACTGTACTTCAACCGAAAAACCTAATTTTTTCGCTAAACTTATCATGTTGCGATTTTCAGGCATGGTTATTGCGGTTAAACGTTTAATGCCATGTACTCTAGTATAGTTGATAAGTTTAGTCATAAGTTGATGACCTAGAGTATTTCCTTTTAAATCAGATCGTACAAGGATAGCAAATTCAGCATGTTGATTATCCGGATCTGCCATTGCACGGGCTACACCAATGATTTCAGGTTGATCATCTGGATTTCGAATGGCGACAAATGCCATTTCTCGATCATAATCAATTTGAGTCATATTCGCGAGATCGTCATGAGTAAATTCACTTATTTCACTAAAATAACGATAGTAAAGATCTTCTTTTGTCACTTGGTTAATAAACGTTTTTAGTAGAGGTTCGTCCTCAGGTAAAATAGGACGAATAAAACAAGGATTGCTATCTCTTAGATAAAATGTTTCTTCTAATTCATTAGGATAAGGGCGGATAGAAAGTCTTTGGTGGGGATCGCCTTGCAGTGGTGCTAACTCCATTGCAACATCTAATAGTGTAAAATCATTGCCAGAAGCCAGTAATGGGTGAATATCTAGCCTAACTATTTGTGGGCAATCTAAAAGTAGATGAGAAACCTGTACCAAAAAATGACTTAAGCTTAAGATATTTAGAGGCTGTAAAGCACTTCTTGGCTGTATTTTTCCACTTTTAATGGCGTTAATTACCAAATAACGGGCAAGTGCCATGTTCAGAGGCGGTAATGCAACGGCGGCCTTAGTTTCAATTTGCCACTCAACTCCCCCTTCACCCAATAGAATTAATGGGCCAAAAATAGGATCTTGCTCAATTGCCACTCGCAGCTCTTGAGAGCCTGCTCGATTTGCCATACTTTGCACTAATAAACCCTGAATTTGAGCCTGAGGGTAGAGTTCTGTTACTCGTTCAATAATGGCATGAGCCGCTGATGAAACTTCAGTGCTGTCACGTAGGTAAAGCATGACACCTTGAACTTCAGATTTATGAGGAATATCCGGAGAACGTAATTTTAGTGCAACGGGATAGCCAATTTTTTCCGCTATACTTACCGCTTCTTGTGCATTATGAGCAATCCAAGTAGGAAGTGTATTGAAACCATAAGCTTCCATAATTGGCTGAACTTGGTGTGTATCTAATCGATATTGCTTATTCTGTAATGCCTCTTCAATACAACGGTGCGCTTGTTGCGTATTCATTTTGACATCTAAAGGCAATGCAGGTGTTTCTTTTAATTGTTTTTGGTTCCGACGATATTCCACCATATGCATAAATGCAGTAACAGCACCTTCAGGGGTGCGATAAGTAGGAATACCCGCTTCACTAAATAATTTTCGTGATTGTTGAGATGAATATTCTCCGCCCCAGTTAGTAAAAACGGTAAGCCATTTACGTCGAGGGTGTTTATTGATGGCTTCTATGACGCGTTGTGCTGTTTCAATACTAGGTGCAATAGCACTTGGGGTATGAATAAGTAATAAAGCGTCATGATCATGACTATCTAATAAGCAATTGAGCGTTGCAACATAGCGATCAACGGTTGTATCATCACCCAAGTTTAATGGATTACGGATGGTGTTTTTTTCTTGAATAACACTTTGTAGTTTTTGCGTTGTTTCATCTGTCAGTTTCGCCAGCTTGCCTGAATGCAAGAATAGCTCATCTATTGCCATGGCCGCAGGTGCAGAGCCATTGCTCATAATCATCAATCTTTCGCCTTTTAGGGGCGTCATATAGCTAAGAGTTTCTACGGCAGAAAACATTTCATGGGTATCTTGTACGCGTAATAACCCTGCGCGTTGAAATGCGGCATCATAAGCGATGTCATAACTTGGCGTATCACCCAATAACAGCTGCGCTTTTTGGGTACGACCACTTTTTATGACCAAAATAGGTTTGTTGCGTGAAGCACTTCGAGAGGCAGACATAAAACGGCGAGCATCTTTAATATGCTCTAAATGCAATAAAATAGCGCTAGTTTTGCTGTCTCTTGCTAGAAAATCCAGTAAGTCATCGACTTGTATATCTTGGTTATCTCCTAAGGCAATAAAGTAAGAAAACCCAATATTGCGATAATAAGCCCAATCTAAAATAGTATTGGCGACAGCCGCCGATTGTGAAATAAAAGCAAGTTTTCCTTTTTTAACAGGGAGAGGTGAAAAACTGGCATTTAGTCCCTGCCAAGGTGCTAAAAGACCCAAACTATTAGGGCCTAGCAAACGGATATGATATTGCTGGCAGAGCAACTTTATTGGTTGAAACTGTTCAGGCTGTGCTGAAAGGACAATAACAGCCTTACAACCTGATCCACCTAATTGCTTTAGTAATTCAAGGTTACGGTGATGATGGGTACAGATAATTGCTAGATCAGGAACTTGGGGTAATTTATCAATAGACGGATAAGTAAAAACCCCTGAGACAGAGCCACGAGAGGGATTAATTGGAAACACAGGTCCGTTAAATCCACCACTGAGTAGATTTTTCATCATAGTGGTTCCTGCACGACCTAATTTTTCAGAGGCACCAATTACCGCAATAGATTTAGGACGCAATAGTGCTTCAAGACCTCGTTGGCTCATATCCACTCCAGAGTTTGCTTATCAACTTTTATTCAATGTAGCTGATTTACTCTTCTTTTGCCTGACGGCGGTCTGGTTTTCCGATTAAATATTGTTGACGAAAGTAACTAAAATGGGAAAAGAGTTGTTGTGATGCCCTTATATCACCCACATTTTCTAAAATAGACGCAGCTACTTCAGCAGTACAATGTTGATCTTCTCTTGCGGCTTGGCGAAGCACGTAATCACATTTACTGGCTTCATTAAGTGAAAAGATAGGTAATGAATCGAGGTAAGGGCTTTTACGAAACATTTTACGCGCTTCACTCCATGTACCATCTAAAAGGATAAACAGAGGGGGTTTGCTATTAACTGGGAGCTGGTTGTATACAACACGTCCACTCGAAGCATAGCTTTCAGGGAAAACAACATAAGCTTGCTTATCTGGTGTATTGATTAGGTCAAGCAAGGCCTGTTCAGGAGTAGTACGGGACCATAAAAATGCCTGCGTGTCTGGTAATACATCGGCAATTAATTTCCCTGTATTACTTGGTTTCATTACTTCAGTATCATACATCAATAAACAAAATTGGCTTTTTGCAGGTTGGCTGACAATTGTGTCACAAAGGCACTGCTTTTCAGGTAATAAGCAGAAGCTACAGCGTTTTATCCGAAATCCTCTGGCTTTAAAAGGACGGGTTGAAACTGAAAGTCGATATTGACGAAGTCGAGAGACTGCATTGTCATGCATAGCAAATAAACCAACACTAATAAAAAAGAAACGGATTTTATCATGTTAAAAACAAACAAACTATTCAGCACTTTTTTTTCATAAAAATCATATTGATATATTGCTTATATCTATGCTGAATTTAATTATCAATTGATCCTGATTAGTTTATCGATTCCTATGCGTGATTCTCTCGGTGACAGTTGCTAAACTATCATGTAATCTGCGCCCCTATTGCAGTTGGAGAGACAAATGAACGATTCTTATGAAGGTAAAAACGGCAAAGTAAAAGTGATGTATGTCCGTAGTGAGGACAATGCCGATAATAAACCTAAAAAACCATCCCGTCGTCCTGAAAATGGTCGTGGTGATAGCCGTGACAACAGACGCGGTGATAACCGTGACGACAAAAATCGTGATAACAGACGCGGTGATAGCCGTGATGATAAAAATCGCGATAACAGACGTGGTGATAACAAATTTTCTCGTCATGATGACCGCGGTGCAGGTAAGCCTTCAGGGCGTGGCGCATCACGTAATGAATCAAAACCTTCTCGCGATAGCGAAGGCGGAAGTTTTTCTCCATGGAAAACTGTTTCTCGCCCTGCTGGTGAAGAGGCAATAAAAGAGCACGATGGCATTACGGGTAAGAGTCAAATCGATCCTGAACAACTTCGTCGTCAGCGCTTAGAAGAAACACGTATTTATGGTGAAAATGCCTGTCAGGCAATGTTTAAAAACCGTCCTGATGCGATTGTTCGTGCTTGGTTTTTACAAGACGTTACGCCACGTTTTCGTGACGCATTAAAATGGATGGCTGCAAATCGTAAAGCCTATCACGTTGTTGAAGAAGAAGAGATGGTCAAAGCCGCCCGCACCGATCACCATGGTGGGGTATGCTTCTTAATTAAAAAGCGTGTTGGTCATGATGCAGAAACTTATCTGAAAGATGCTCCTGAGAGTGATTGTGTATTAGCTCTGGAAGATGTAGGTAATCCACATAACGTAGGTGCAATTATGCGTAGTTGTGCGCATTTTGGCGTAAAAGGGGTTATCTCTCCTGATTCTGCTGTATTAGAATCTGGTGCGGCTGTTCGTACCGCAGAAGGTGGTGCTGAATATATCCAAGGTATTGATGCTGATAACTTTGCTCAAACTTTAGATAAATTTAAAAAAGCGGGTTATACGCTAGTGGCAACATCAAGCCATAAAGGCAGTGTGCCATTATCAAAAGCACAATTACCTGCAAAAATGGTACTTATCTTAGGTCAAGAGAAAGATGGCTTAAGTGAAAGCACTTTAAATCAAGGTGATATGAGCATTTACATCGGCGGAACAGGGCACGTAGAGAGCTTAAACGTTTCTGTTGCTTCAGGTGTATTATTAGCTGAATGGTGGCGTCAGCACCAAGGCTAATTGCTTTATAGTTTTAAAGAAAGAATGATAAAAAACCGCTTAGTCATTGTGATTTAAGCGGTTTTTTTATGTATAAGATCTATGTGAATTGCGTTATTTTCCTGGAGAGAATGGCGGTTTAGCAAACCAAACCACAATCATCATGATAAGGAAAATACCCGCTGCTAACCAGAAAATCTCATTGGCTGAAATAATTAATCCTTGTTCTGTAATGGTTTTCGCTAAATAGGCAGATGCCTGTTCATTTGAAAGACCAAGATCATTCATTTGTTGGAATGCCATTTGTGAATCAGGATCAAGTGGATTAATTTTTTCTACAAAGGTTTCATGGTGAAGTGATTCTCTTTGTGTCCAAATTGTCGTCGTTAACGATGCACCAATTGCCCCAGCCAATGTTCTTAAGAAATTCGAAAGACTTGACGCTGATGCCATTTTTTCTGGGGGTAATCCAGATAATGTCATTGTCGTTAATGGCATAAAGAAACACGCAACCGCTAAACCTTGCCAAAATTGGGGCCATGCCACAGTGGCAAAATCCATTCCTGGTTCGAAGGTATAAGCTCGCCAATAAAAACACACAGAAAACATAATAAAGCTGAAGCTGATGATATAGCGTAAATCCACTTTACCACCAAACTTACCTATAATCGGTGTGATAATTAAAGGTAATAAACCTACCGATGCTGATGCTAATCCCGCCCATGTTGCTGTATAGCCAAAGACTTCTTGTAAAAGCAGTGGCAGTAAAACGATGGTACCGAAATAGATCATATAGGCGAGGCTAAGTGTGACACACCCAATGGTAAAGTTTCGACTTTTAAAGAGTGAAAGATCTATCACTGGATGATCGTCTGTAAGCTCCCAGACAATTAAGAAGCTAAGGGCAACAACTGCCACGATGGTGAGTACAATGATTTCTGTTGAGTTAAACCAATCAAGCTCTTTACCCTGATCGAGCATGATTTGTAAAGCACCTATACCAACAACAAGTAAAACAAGACCAATGGTATCAATTGGTTTAATTTCGGTTTTTGTTTCTCGCCCAGCTAAGGTGTTTGATATACACATAATAATCAACACACCAAATGGAACGTTAATAAAGAATATCCATCCCCAATGATAGTTATCACTAATATAGCCCCCTAAAATGGGGCCTAAAATTGGCGCGACAACAATGGTTACTGACCAGAGTGCAAGTGCCATATTTCGCTTAGCTGGTGGATAGTTATTCAATAATAAACTTTGTGATAAAGGAATTAGTGGCCCAGCGACCAACCCTTGAAGCACACGAAAGAAAATCAGCATTTCAAGGCTTTGTGAAATACCGCAAAGCCAGGACGTTAATGCAAAAAGTGCCGTTGACCACATAAAGAGTCGAACTTCACCAATGCGTTTTGCCAACCAACCTGTAATTGGAATAGAAATAGCATTTGCTACACCAAAAGAGGTAATAACCCAAGTACCCTGTGAATTAGAGGCACCTAAGTTTCCTGCAATTGTTGGAATAGCGACGTTAGCGATTGTAGAATCGAGAACTTGCATAAAGGTAGCCAACGCAAGGGCGATGGTCATTAAGGCAAGTCTTCCTCCTTGTAATGGCTCTTTAATCACCTTTACACCTCGCCTTTATTGTCCCGCATTCTGTTCAATAATTTCATTGATCAGTTTATTAATCGCTGACATATCAATAGTTAATGCATCAGTATGATAAGCAGGTACTTGGCGTTCACTGTGTGATAATACTTTTCCATCGAGGTTAATCGTATCAACGGTAACTTCTGAAGAAAGGCCAATACGCAGTGGTTTTTCTGCTAATTCTTTTTCATCTAATGAAATACGAACAGGTAATCGCTGAACAACTTTTATCCAGTTACCACTAGCATTTTGAGCTGGTAATAATGAGAAAGCACTTCCAGTTCCCATATCTAAACCTAATACAGTGCCATGATAAATTACTTTTTTACCATAAAAGTCAGTTGTAATTTTTGCTGGTTGGCCGATACGCATATTAGCGAGCTGAGTTTCTTTAAAATTGGCATCAATCCACATACCTGTTACGGGAACAATAGCCATTAAAGGTTTGCCTGGTGCGACTTGAGCACCTACTTGAACGCTACGACGTGAAACATAGCCATCTGTTGGACTTAAAATTTTAGTACGTTCTAAGGCAAGCCATGCATTACGAACATCGGTTGATGCTTGTAGAACGGAAGGTTGTTGTGCAATTGGTGTATTTAAGATAATCGCTTGATTAGCATTGTATTGCTCTTTAGCAACTTCTAAAGCCGCCCTTGCAGTGGAAACAGCTTCTCTGGCGTGTTGAAGTTCTTCTTTACCAATCACATTGCGTTCGCCTAAAACTTCACGGCGACGAAGGTCATTTTGTAATTTAGTTAGTTCTGTTTCGCGTAAAACGATGTTTGCTTTTAATTGGCGACCATTAATGATTTGTTGATGCATTTGACGAACACTATTCGCTAATGCTGTTTTTGCTTTTTCTAAAGCCAGTTTTTCATCACTTGAATCTAATAAAACTAAAGGGTCACCCGCTTTTACAAAATCGGTGTTATCAACATAAACGGTGGTAACAGAACCAGAAATCTGCGGCATAATCATGATTTGATTGCCTGTGACATAAGCATTATCAGTTGTTTCATGATGTCTTAACACCATAAACCAATAAGCGGTGTAAGCCACCCCAGCTAAAATAAATAGAATAGTCAGCAGCAGTAGAACATTTCGGCGAGTTCGTTTTTTATTGCGAATGGGAGCCTGAGGGGGGGTATTTTCCTCATTAACACTCATTTAGAAGATCTCCATAAAACCAGAAAAACATCATTAGATATGTTTCCAGTATTGAAACTGGAAACATAATTATAAAGTCAATCTTAGAATAATTATTAGCGTGAAGGTAAATTATAAATGCTAATGGGTAAGTATGTTTGCCGATTTATGGCGTAAATAGGATTAGATCAATAAAACTATTTATTATATGGCTTATTCACACTCTTTTTCAGCCAAAGTATCCAGTTGTAATAACAACTTACGCATTAGCGTTTCAAGCTGTTTTTGTTCCTGTTGATCTAACACTGACCAGATTTGTTTTAAACATTGATGCTGTGGAGGTAATAAGCTATTTAAAAATTCTTCACCGGCATCCGTTAAGTGGAGATGCAAACAACGGCGGTCATTATGGCTTTCACGACGCTCAATCCAACCTTGTTTTTCAAGTTCATCAGCAATGCGTGTTGCATTTGTTCTTGAAGAGCCCAGTGCAGCACTTAGCTCTGAAGGTTGAATACTACGATTTTCTGTCGTATCTAAAATCATTAGTGCCATAAATAACGTCTCGTTAATACCCTGAGACTTCAACATATTATTACGACTTTCAAGAAGTTTGCTTTGAACATGCATAGAAAGGCGAGTTAACAAAATTTCTTGATAAGGAATATCTTTGTTAAGCGATTTCTGTTGTGTAGCGCGAGTGTTTAGTAATTCTTCTGTTGGCGTAAATGAGCTTTCCATTTTTAGACACCTTGTTAGTTTCGAAAATTAGGATAATGCTGTTATCAACATGTTAAATGGTATGTTAAACACACAATTTAGCAATTTTTATTATTTATAGTCACTATGTTTTTTTGATTATGTTACCTGATTCATAAATTTTATGAATGATAACACAAAAAAAGGATAGGTACTTATCTCTTTGCAATAAGTTAATAAAATCAATTTATCACTTATCTGACAATGAATAGTAGTCTATTTGCGAAAAAATGGATCGTTTTTTACGATAAAACACGTAATAAATTTATTTTAATCACCAATGCTTACCATGTGGATAATGCCGAATTGAAATTATTTATACAGTGCTTTATTGATAAGATTGATATAATTTTCTTAATAAAGAATGGGATGATGATATACATCAATAGTAATCACGCTGTTAAAACATTCACATTTTATTCTGATTAGAGTGGGATTGTAGGAATAATATAGCCCATCCTTGGGTCTAAAAATTATTCAGCATGGATTATTGGATCATTTTTATAACCTAATAACCAAACAATAAGACCGATAATGCCAATAACCAGTCCAGCAATAGAAACCCCCATCCATCCATATTGATGATAGGCATAACCTGATAATAAAGAGCCTAATGCCCCACCAATAAAATAGCTTGTCATATAAGCTGCGGTTAGGCGATTTCTAGCATCAGGTAAAATACGATAAATGGTGCTTTGATTTGTGACATGTACACCCTGAACAGCTAAGTCTAGCAGGACAACACCAATAATAAAGCTGATGAGTCCAACCCAGTGATAATAAGGTGCAATGATAATAAAACCCCAAGACAAAAGGAGGATAATTAATCCGATAGTGGTGGTTTTCTTGCCTTTCCCTTTATCGACTAATACGCCTGCTTTTCCTGCCATCAATGCGCCCGCAGCGCCCACAAGACCAAACAATCCAATAACTGCATCAGAGTAGTTAAATGGATCTGCCGCCAGCAAAAAGGCCATTGATGTCCACAATAAGCCAAAGTGGGCAAAAATCAGCGCACCAATTACTGAACGAGTTCGAAGTACTGGGGTTGTAACAAATAATTTGAAGATAGAACCTAATAACTGAAAGTAATTTAAGTTTGTTTGACTTTTATAAGTGGGTAAACAACGCCATAACGTAATAGCTAAGATTGTTAGAAAAACACTCGCAACCCAGAAAATACCTTGCCAATTTGTAAATGACGCCATCAGCCCAGATACTGTTCTAGCCAGTAAAATACCCAACAAAAGGCCACTCATAATTGTGCCAACGGCTTTTCCTCGTTGGTGTGGTGCGGCGAGAGTGGCTGCAAAAGGAACTAGAATTTGAGCGACAACAGAGAACATACCAGAGAGTGCGGTACCTATTAACATCACCCAAATATTCGTTGCCATCGCAGTAATTAATAGCCCACTGGCAGAAATTAATGTCATGGTAATAATGAGTGAACGGCGTTCAAAAATATCGCCCAAAGGCACTAATAGCATCAGTCCTACGGCATAGCTGAGTTGTGCCGTGGTGACAATAAATCCGGCTAAAGTCGCTGATATATGAAAATAATTTGCGATAGAATCAAGTAGAGGTTGTGCGTAGTAGTTACTGGCGACAACCATGCCTGTAGCAACGGCCATTAGCAGAATAAGACCTTTGCTAAGTGATGTTTGTGGTGCGGTGTTTTCCATAATACTCATAAAAAATCATTTGTAAGGTAAATGATAGTAACATGAGTCATTTTTTTGAGAAAAGAATTACTGTGATAGAAATGTTCAATTAATTTGATATAAATCTTTATATTAAATTGTTATAACATATTGTTTTATATGCTAAATAAGGTTATTAACTGAGCCTTTTAATAACTAAAAAGCGTAAAAAAGAGCATCGTCAAACACCATATCCATTGAACTGAAACGCCAATTATTGCAAAAGAAAATAGACGTTTAGTCCCTAGCCAGCGAGCTTCCATTGTCTGTTTTTGGGGGCGTTTAGGAAATAATATAGAGAGACTTTCATCAAAGCTAATATCATCTTGATAACGATAAAGAGCCTGAAAAAAATGACTATCAAGCCATAAACGAAAAAGAAAATATTGGGTAAATAAAAATAAAAAAGAAGCAACAAAAAAAGTCAGTTGATGATGAAAGTGTAGACTAAATACGGGCCATGTACTCAAATAAGGAAAAAGTGATAAAAACAGTAAATAGCGCCAACTTTGTGTTAAAGATACAATCACTTTACCGCTGGTTTTAGTTGTTAACATGGTTGTCTCGTTATTTAATGTGCTGAAAATGTGAATACCAAATTTGTAGTGCCTCTCGTGTTTCTGGATTTAAAATCACTTGAGGACGAACTTGAGAGACTTTTTTTATCGCATCTTCTAACGTTGCTACTGTGCCATTGTAAACCAACCAAGCAACGACAATGGTTGCACTACGCGAATAGCCTAGTTTGCAATGAATATAAACAGTACCCGTTTGATTGAGTTGCTCCATTGATAACATTGCTCTGTTAATATCATCTGGAGATAAAGGTAATAAATCGATTTGAGGCTGTGCTAAATAAAGCTTATTTTGACTAAACTTATTTCTTGGCCACTCACAAGTTAAATCAAATACCGCATTGGCGTTGAGATCATAAAGAGGGCGCCCACCTAATAAAATGCCTTCAGTGACTAAACTCGGTGTTTGGCATTGTTTTAAATAATAACGATAAGTACACCATGCAAAGAAGCGATAAGGTAATAGGATTATCTGTGCAGAAAGTGGAATTTCACCTTGTGTATTTTTTTGAAAAATAGAAGCACCAGCGCCTAAATAGCCCAAAGTCACAAAAGTTAATGTGATTGCTGGCCATAGAAAGATCCAAAAGAATCCTTGTAAGCCAAAAGATAACAGATAAAACACCATTGCTGATAACGCATAGTTTTTACCAATACGTAAACTGCGTTTACTGCCAGTAAAATGCCATTTCCAACGAGAGTTTATTGGTAATAAATAACAAATAAACACGCCGACACCAAAACCCGTAATAATATCGATAAAGTGATGTTGCCACGTTGTCAGTACAGAAACAGCAATAAGCAATGACCATAAATTTAAAAACCATTGCCATGATTTTGGAGTATGTGCGCGAAAACGTAACCAAATAATCCACAATAAAATAATGTGTAAAGAAGGGGCTTGGTTATAAGGTAAATCGAAACCTTCTAATTGGGTAAATAACCAACCAGAAAATCCCTCTGTTGTTGGGCGAATAAAGCTAAATTTTAAAGGAAATAATAAAAAACCAGCACAAGCAATAAGAGAGGCAACAATTAAACGTAGTCCATGTATAAATTGTTCTCTTAACGTTGTACAAATAATCAGTGAAATACCATAGGCAATATTCACACTCCAATAAGGAATGATTGTCCACGGTAAAAAGGGAATAGCGTTTTCCCACGAATAAACAAAAGAAGGAACATCAGATAAAGTAGAAGTATAAGCATTGACTTGCATATAAGTTAAATAGAAAAAAGGGGCTAGAAATAACAGCCATACAATCCCAGCAAGCCAGATACTTTTTCTTGATGATGTTATTTGAGAGTGTTGAGTTCCCTCCATACTAAATTTCCTTTTTTTGTTTATCGTTTTTTCTATTTTTGCAGTTTGCTTAAAATTATCGCTATATGTTGATGTTGCCATATAGCGATAATTAATTTAGCCATAGTGTATTTTATTAGCGACGTTTTGCTATCGATACACTAAAAATACCCCAGTGATCAATTTGTTGATCGAGCTTTTCAAAACCAGCTTCATCTACTAGTGCATCCATTTCACCTTGACTGCGACAACGCATGATCCACGGTTGACCATCTTGGTGGCTGGGTAATACACGGGCAATCATTTCAAGCTGAGGGTGCCAAGGTTGGCAGGTATAAATTAATAAACCGCCACTTGGAATGGCTTGCGATAGTCCTTTTAAAGACTCTCTTAGCAAATAATTTTCAGGGAATAATTCATAGAGTCCGCTGACAATACCTAAAGTTGGTGATGGTGAAACGGTACTCAAACTTTCTGCATCAAAGGCGTTACCTTCTTCAAAACGCACTTTGTCTTCTAAGTGACGTTCTTTAATGGCAATTCGGCCTTGTTCAACATTAATCGGGCTATAGTCACGCATTAAAATTGAATCGACCTTACCATAGTCATTAACCGCATCAAAAAGGTAGCGGCCTTGCCCAGCAGCAATATCCATAATATGTACTGGCATATTATTTTGTGTTAATTGGCGAATAGCGTATCGGATAGTATTTTCAATATTGATTTTACGTTGGCGAATACCTTGCCAACCAATACTGTTCAAATATTGTTTATCAACGATACGGCCAAATAAGCCTTTTCCTTGTGGCTGATTGCGATAGACATAATCAAGTGTCGATCCAGAATCAAAACCTTTATCGTAACCTAGTGCCACACCTTCAGATGCTTTACCTAACGTGCTCATCGAACGACTAAGCACTTTGTAATAGAGTCTTTTGGGGCAAAATTGAGGAAGTGGTGTCTGTAATGAACGATAAACATCAGCACTATGGCTCCATATATCTTCATTTTGGTAATCATGTTGATAAAGCGGTTGTGCAAACAAGGTTTCAATAAAGTGACGCATTTTATTGATGGGGATTGCCCTGTCTTTCTCGCCCAAAGTGTCGTGGTAAAAACCGGGTAAAACATGTTTTTCTTTAATTGAGGTATTTAAACGCTCATAGAAAAGATGCTGAGGTTTTGCGTGAACAACATGATCATTACCCGAAATAAATAATTGTGTTGGTAAGGTAATCGCATTTGCGTCTTCAACCACGCGATCGGCCGTTTTATAAAGTTCTAATAAAATATTAACGGCAATAGGGCGAGTGATTAGCGAGTCTTGATTAAAAGAGTCTATACGACTTTGATCATGGGTTAAATATTTAGCTTTTACATAGGAATTAACATAAAAAAGTCCACGAATTTTTTGCATCAAGGCAAGGCCAGTGCGTGCAAAAGGAACATATAATTTTACTTTAAATGCAGGGGACGCTAATACCATACCGCGAATTTTTGGTGAGTAATCATGTACCCAACCTGAGACTAAAACAGCGCCTACACTTTGGCCAACAACAAGAATATTCTCCATCGGAATATTATAGTTAGATGCAACATAATGGACGAACTCATCGATATCTTTTATTGACGTTCCCATTGATGGGCTATAACCACGAGCACCTTCATTTTTACCATGCCCACGAGCATCCCAAGCAAACATTGAGAAATCAGGAAGATCTAACTCATCAACTAGATGAGAAACTCTGCCTGAGTGTTCGTGCCCCCGATGAAATAAAATAATTGCTTTTGGCTCAGTGGTAATTTGAGCTGGCCAATGGCGATAATACAACGGTGTTTTATCGCTGGTGGTAAATTCAGACTCAATCATATTCCTTTGAGTTTGATATTGTGGTTGTTGATTCATAACGATGTATCCTTATCTTTATCTGTCATCGTTGCTTCTTTTAGTGCGCGATGAATTCGGTGATAACAAGTCAACAAAAGTAATAAATTAATAATAATAAAAAGATAATGCGTGTTTTCTGATGATGTCAGCGAGGGGAATAATCCGATAAAAAAGGCAATAGTGCCGAAAATAAAGGCTCTATCACTTTTTCCCATCGGGCCATCATAACGACGAGTGGCATTAATTGTTTGGGCAAGAACCCCTAAGAACTCAGTCATTATCATTAAAAAAAGTGCCAGCATGATCCACCAGTAGGCTTGTGGAAAAATAAAGGCAAAAGGGAGATAAAGTGCAATGTCTGAAATAACATCACTGGCTTCATTTAATATCGCCCCAAGTGCACTTTTTTGATTATGTTCTCGTGCAAGCATGCCATCGATGGCATTAAGTGCCATACGGAAAAAAAGGACAACAGGGAGTAATAAAAATAAACGAGGATAAGGATAAAGCAAAAGCAATCCACCAACGACAATGGATAATAGTAAGGCAGAAAGCGTGACCTGATTTGCAGTGATCTCTTTTGCGAATAACCATTCTACATAAGGGCGTAATAGAGCTTGGAATTTGGGTTTTAGGTCATAAATTGTCATGACGCATCCTTGTGTTCAAAAGTGCGTATATACCTCATAATCATAATTTTATTATTAGCTGATTTTTATCTCATTGAATATCTTTATTTCAATGCTTTAATTTATTTACGATTTAAACATAAAACTAAGACTTAAAATTTACTTGAGTTAATAATTATTTAGCTCTCAAAATAAAGAGAAAATAAGATCCGCAAAACTGTAATTATCAGACTGTTCTGTGTCTGCTCTATTCTTTTTATTTTAAAAATGATTAAATTTTCTTTAGTAATATGTACGTAATTATAATTAGTGAATTAAATGAGGAAAATGAAAATAAGAGATATTAAATACCTTATAATAACTAATGAAATTAGTTTAATTTATTATAAATATTATTTTAGGTGAAATTTAAATCTAACAAGAGTGTATCGATAGTGTAGTTATCTGTATTGAGTGATAAGTGCAAAAAAACTAGATAATGATAATTATTATCATTATCATGATTAGCGCTGTTAGTTACAGCATTAATCATCTATCAAACTAATAACCATACAAAAAGATACTACTATTATGATCCATTTCTTAGCAAAAAATGATGCTTATCGTCAGGGAATTGGGATATTTTCATTTTCATCATCAGCGATAGCATTATTATTGACTTCACTCACTTCGTTAAATAGCTATGCGGCTGAAAGTGTTAAACCAGAAATAACGGCATCCACAAAATCAGAAAGTCCTGCGCAACCTAAATCGCGTGAAAAGATTATTATTGAACCTATTTACGTATCAGGTGAACTCAATTCAAGTGTTGATGCAGGGAGTACGGTTCTGACATTAAAAGATATCGACCGAATTCAGCCTAATAATATTGCAGAGCTGGTGGATAAGTTACCGGGAATTTCATCATCTGGCTCACCAAGACCTGGCGGTCAAACATTAAATATCTGGGGAATGGGTAATCCTGAAGATATTAAAATCACACTTGATGGCACACCCAAAACCTTTGAAAAATATCGCCAAGGTTCAATTTTTATTGATCCCGAATTAATACGCCGTCTTGATGTTGATAAAGGCCCTCATAATATTACTCAAGGTAATGGTGGATTTGGTGGTTCGGTGAGAATTGAAACCAAAGATCCTGATGATTTATTATTACCTGATCAGAATATTGGGATGTTTTTAAAATATGGTCACCATACGAATGATAGACAAAATCGTTATAGTGGTGCGGTATACGGTAAATTACTCGATGGGCAAGCAGATGGATTATTCTATTTTAACCGTCGTGAAAGTGATGATCTGCGACGTCCTGATGGAACTAAATTTGGCTATTCACAATCCGATCAAGATTCTTTTTTAATTAAAACCAATATCTATCTAACCGAAGCACAAACATTAACGTTATCAGCATCACGATCAGAAAGTGACGGCTGGACACCTTGGGCTGCTAAACGGGATGAATTAGCTAAACCTAGCCAAGCTGACGTAGATAAATATGGCTTTGATGCAGCGATGAAACGTAAATTAGTTTATCGTGATCAAAAAGATGACACCTTCAGTGTGAAATGGAATATTCAGCCAGTTGATTCAGATTTAATTAATTTAACACTGACTTACGGTTATTCAAAAACCAAACAAAACGATAGTCGCCCAGAGACAGCTAGCTCCTATTTTAGTGGCAGCATGGGCAATCAAAGTTGGGTCGATTATCGTAATCATCAAATTGAAATTAAAAATGAAAGCACGGTTATGCAAGGTGCTTTAGAGCATAAGGTATTAGTAGGAACACGTTGGCATCGTAATGATCGTGATGTCTTAATGTTTACACGCGATAAAGCTAAGAATCCGAATTATAACTATGGATATTATGCACCTCCTTATATGCCTGAAGGTACGCAAACGACAACCAGTTTCTATCTTCAAGACTCGATGAGTTATAGAAATCTGACGATAACACCGGGTGTTCGTTACGATATCGTTAAAAACCAAGGTAAGGGAAGTCGAGCTATTACCTATCAAGATCCTGATCCCTATTATGGTCATGATTACTCTGATGTAACTTATAGCGGAGCAACACCTCATTTAGGTTTATTATGGAAAATGAACAAGAATTTCAGATTCTTTGGTGATTTAACCTATACATGGCGAGCACCATTGATTGATGAGCAATATGAAGTACAAGGAAGTATTTCTAGCTTAACTGGCACGAGCCGTCATCTAGATAAAGAAACGGTAAGAGCCGCACGAATTGGCGCAATTGCAGACTTTGAAAGTGTTATTCAACAAGAAGACCAACTGCAGTTAAGAACAACACTGTTTGATACTCGTGGTAAAGACGAAATTTTCCGTCGTCGTGGTGTCTATTGTGAAAGTCAAAAGGTGGATGGACATAATGGAAATTGCCCTCCATCAATTGGTAACTACCGTAATTTACCGGGATACCATATTCAAGGGTTGGAAATCGAAGCCTTTTATAATAGCCCTAATGTATTTGGTCGATTAGCGTATTCCACAATGAAAGGAAAGCGCGATCAATCACCGCGTGACCCATGGTTTGGTCAGAAAACATGGATTGCCGAAATTCAACCTGATGCTTTACATGCCACTCTTGGTGTAAAAGTACCAAGTATTAATGTCAATATGGGATGGACGGGGGATTTTATTGGTGCTCAACGCCGTTCACCAATGGATGCCGATCCTGATGCTGGCTATTGGTCATTACCAAAAAGTAAAGGTTATGCAATCCACGGTTTATTTGCAAATTGGGAACCTTCTTTTATAAATAATACTGAGGTTCGTTTTACTGTCGCAAATTTATTTAACCGTGATTACTATCCTTATTTAGGTGAATCAGTTTCAGGTGTAGGACGTGATTATCGATTTACTGTGGTAAAACGTTTCTAATATTACTAAAAATAAAAAAAGATAAACCCCATAGATATTATGGGGTTTATTGTCATTAAGCGTTCAATATTCAAAGTATTGAATTAATAACCGTATGATGCAGATGTTGCAATCATTGCCATCATGGTAGTGAAGAAGAAAATAAAGAAAAGAACAGCCATAACGATACTGATAATAAAATAAACAAAGCCAGCTCTATTCCATGTTTCTTGTACTTTCATAAAGGTTTCAACAGAATCGTAATCACCACTTTTCCAAGCCCATTCATTACCTTTAATACCACAAACAAAAATCCAGATAAGGTTAAGTAAAGGAACGAGTGCTAATAATGGAAGATAGGATTTATTACCAAAACCCCAAATAATATTAAACATGAAAGCACCCCAGTTCCAACGTTTAATTTCTTCAGGTACAGGTTTGTTAGTGTAAGACACAATTTATTCCTTATCTAAATCTTCAATATAAAAATGAGAATGCCAAAATGGCAACTGGAGAAAAAGATAATCATAATTGAAGAATTCAATGAATGAAAGGAAGGGGTATTTAAGTGATTAATAAGAAGAATAATCTTAATAATAGAGTAGGAGTAAGATTTTTTATTGTATAAACGTATTTTGTTTAATTACCGATCATTCTAGTTATTTTATAAATAAAAACAGGCCACAATATTGTAGCCTGTTTAATAATAATTTCTATTTTAGAGTCTTTGTTATTTTATGATGTTATTGCGCGGCACTTCGAGCTTGTTCAACCCAACCATCAAATGTTTTTTGATGAGCTTTGATCCACGCATTTGCATGACGTTCAATATCAGCCTGTGATTTTTGACCATTATGCATACGTAAGTTTTGCGCATTGATATCGGCAACAGACACTTTCATGACTTCAAAGAGTTTTGCCGCAGCAGGGTTTTCTTCAGCCCACTTTTTATTTGCTGCAATATGCATGGTACTTGGTGGGAAGCCATAGTTTTTACCATTTGCTAATGTGGTGTCTGTTTTGTCATCACCTGGTAAAGATGAAAATGGCACTTGTAACCAAACAACATCTTTACCCGGTTTTAATACATCACTTATCCAATATGGTGTCCATGTGTAATAAAAAATAGGTTTACCTTCTTTGTAGCGAGTAATGGTATCTGCCATCATAGCCGCGTAATTACCTTGATTATGTGTAACTGATTTTTCTAAATCATAGGCTTTTAAGTGATTATTGATGGCTTCTTCACATCCCCAGCCTGGGTTACAACCTGTTAAATCGGCTTTACCGTCACCATTGGCATCAAAGAGTTTGGCAATTTTAGGATCTTTAAATTGCTCAATATTGGTGATGTTGTATTTTTCAGCTGTTTTCTTGTCAATTAAGTAGCCTTGAGCTGCATTAACGACATAATCGCCTTTACGATAAAAAGTGTTATCACCGCCCGCTGCTTCATATTGCGAGTTATGAAGTGGAACCCAACTTACCGCCATAAAAGTGGCATCACCGTTGGCGATAGAGGAATAAGCAACGTTGTAATCGACTTCTTTGATCGGTTGAACTGTGTAGCCTAATTGTTCGAGTGCTTTGTTGACGATTAAGGTTTGAAAGGTTTCTTCCGAAATTGTACTTTGCACAGGTTGAACCGAAATCCCTTTTCCGGGTAAATCAGCAGCGGATAACTGGGTGCTTATCAGTGTGGCGGACAATACGGTTGCCCAGATAACTGGATTACGCATAGTTTTTCCTTCTGTTGTGATAGTAAGAGATAAATAGCGACAGCGAACTGTCGCCTCTATTTCTTATATTGATTGAACGTTATGTTCTTTATAGGTTTTTAATTAATAGTGAAAATATTTATTACGATGCTTTTTTGCCAAATAGTCGGCAAATTAAGCCAATAGGGCCTGTCATATACCAGCATCGATTGCCTTTATGACGACTATTCTGCCCCAAGGATTGCGTTAATCGGTCAAGAATAATCGCGAGAATAACAATACCGGCACCCCCTACAGCAGCAAGTCCCATATCAAGGCGACCAATACCACGTAATACCATTTGACCTAATCCACCAACGGCTATCATTGACGCAATAACAACCATTGAAAGCGCTAACATCAAGGTTTGGTTTACACCAGCCATAATTGTTGGCATGGCGAGTGGTAACTGCACTTTAAACAACATTTGTCGTGGATTTGCCCCAAATGATTGAGCTGCTTCAATTAAATCTTCAGGAACTTGTTTGATCCCTAAAATGGTCAGTCTCACAATAGGCGGCAAAGCAAAAATAATAGTGACTACAACACCTGGCACATTACCAATCCCAAATAGCATTACAATAGGCACTAAGTAAACGAATGCAGGGGTAGTTTGCATTGCGTCAAGTAAAGGCCGAACAATTTTTGATGCCCTATCACTATTGGCAAGCCATATCCCCAAGGGAAGTCCAATTATCAGACAGAACAGTAACGAAGTTAGTACTAAAGCAAGCGTAACCATTGCTTCAGACCAAGCGCCAATTGCACCAATCAATATCAATGAAATAAACGAGGTGATGCCCATCACTTTGCCTGAGAGTTGCCATGCAATCAGTGAAAATAGAATAATGGCAACAGGTGCTGGCATTGAGGTTAAGAAATTCTCAAAGCCACTTAAGACAAAATCAACGGGGACTCGAATACCTTGGAACACAGGACGAAAGTGCAATACTATCCAATCAATTGCGTCGGTAACCCACGAATCCAAAGGGATCAGTGTATTATGAAAGGGGTCCATAAGATTAAAAGAGTCTGGCGCAACATCAGTAGGTGTTGCATCTAGCCAATCACTCCCTGCGGATGATGTATCAATAGTGTCGCTACCACTGCCAGCTCCCCATGGATCGGCATCTGCCGATGAACTGTCAGCACTGCTCCAAGGATCACTTTCTGTTGTACTGGCATCGGTTGTAGCCCAAGGATCATCATTTACGCTATGGGTTGTCTCCTGAGCTGTCTCGCTTGTTGCGGTTTCTTGGATATTTGTATCTAAAACCGTATCTTGATTTGTTGTATTACTCATTTGGCGTCTCCTTATCCAGTGCTTGTAGTAACATTCCTTTAGAAATTAAACCGATATAGCGGTTTTTTTCATCAATAACAGGAATAGCACAGGGAGATTGTGCAACAGTTGAAATCAGCTCATTTAATGGTGTATCACCATTTATAGCGCAAGGTTCGGATAAAATGGCTGATTCAATAGGTTGTTTATTTTTTAGAGCCTCTTCAAGAGAGTTCACAGAAACAATACCAATAAACTTCCTACCTCGTTCAATGAGATAACCAAAATTTCTATCTTCATCTTCAAGCACTTTTAATGCTGAGCGAGGGCCGAAACCGGGAGCAACATGTAATAAGGTTTCAGGGCGACGTTTGGCAATATCTTTTGCACTAAATACATGGCTAATATCAACCCCACGGAAGAATGTGCGTACATAATCATTAGCTGGATTATTTAGTATTTCATCAGGTGTGCCGATTTGGACGACGACCCCACCTTGCATAATGGCAATACGATCACCAATACGCATGGCTTCATCAAGATCATGAGAAATAAACACAATAGTACGCTGTTTATCGCCTTGTAAGCTCAATAACTCATCTTGCATTTCAGTTCTAATTAATGGGTCAAGTGCTGAAAAGGCCTCGTCCATTAACAAGATATCGGGATCATTGGCAAGTGCACGAGCTAGACCAATACGTTGACGCATCCCACCAGAAAGCTCATCAGGCCAAGAGTTTGCGTAGCTACCAAGATTGACTTGCTCTAACGCATCCATTGCTTTTTTATAACGTTCGTCTTTGCTTAATCCAGCAAGATCCATTCCGAAAGCTGTGTTATCAAGCACATTCATATGTGGCATTAAGGCGAATGATTGAAACACCATACTGATTTTTTTACGTCGAACTTGTCGTAATTCTTTATCAGACATGGTGGCAATATTTTCACCATCAATAAGCACCTCTCCCTTTGTAGGAGAGATCAGACGATTGAGAAGGCGGACTAGGGTGGATTTACCTGAGCCAGATAATCCCATGATGACAAATATTTCGCCTTCTTCAATTGCCAGATTTGCATTTTGAACACCAACGGTTAAACCTGTTTTATCAAAAATCTGATCTTTATTCATACCCGATTTTAATAATTCAAAGGCTCGTTTGGGGTGCTCGCCAAATACTTTATAGAGATTTTTCACTTCGAGTTTAATTGCCATGCAATATATTATTTCCTATTTAAATAATGAAAGGAATAAATTAAATTTAATTAAATCAGTATTGTTGTTTTCCTAAATAAGATTTTTAGTAAGGGAAATACCCTACCACAATGATTGCATCTGACAACCCTATGTTAATTATAATTAATTAAAAAATCGGGATGTTTTTTCTTTATTTTTATAATGATTAACAATTAAATAAAGTGAAATAAAACTTTTTTATTAAAAGATGATATTTCTTTTAACTTACTGAAATACAGTTGTTTTTAAAGATATTATTATTTTGATTAGGATCTCAATAAAAACAGGCATTAAATAACTAAATTGAGGAAAAAATAAGGAAAAAATAAATGAAAAAAAATCCATATACATTAGTAAATGTAATGATTTTTAGCTTGTTATCGGTTTGAATATTTTAAATAAGCTAAAACCATTCGTAAAAAATTGATTATTTGAATAAATCAAACGGTAAAAATCATACAATTAGGTGGTTTATTGAACGGAAAAAAACGCACAAAAAAATAATATCTATTTTTCAGTGCGTTACGTTAAAATCGAAATATATAATTAAATTGAATGTATTTTATTGTCTCTAATACACTTAGTTGTATTATTTTGTATTAAAAATCCCAATCATCGTCTTCAGTATTAATGGTTTTTCCAATAACATAAGATGAACCTGAGCCAGAAAAGAAATCGTGATTTTCATTAGCATCAGGCGACAATGATGAAAGGATCGCTGCACTGACATCTGTTATTTCATCAGGGAATAATGCTTCATAACCTAAATTCATTAATGCTTTATTTGCATTATAATGAAGGAATTTTTTTACATCCTCTGTCCAACCAACAGTATCATAAAGATCTTCAGTATATTTAACTTCATTGTCATATAAATCCAATAATAATGAGAATGCAAAATCTTTAATATCTTGTTTCTCTAATTCAGATTTATTTAATAACTGATTTTGAAATTTATAGCCAATATAATAACCATGAACGGCTTCATCACGAATAATGAGACGAATTAAATCGGCTGTATTGGTTAATTTTCCTCTGCTTGACCAATACATAGGTAAATAGAATCCAGAATAAAATAAAAAAGATTCTAAAAATACACTGGCAATTTTTTTCTTTAAAGGATCGCTGTCTTGATAATAGCGCAGAATAATATCTGCTTTCTTTTGCAGGTAAGGGTTTTCCTCACTCCAACGATATGCCTCATCAACATCTGTTGTTAAGCAGAGTGTGGAAAATATCGAACTGTAAGAGCGAGCATGAACAGCTTCCATAAAACAGATGTTGGATAACACCGCCTCTTCATGTGGCGTCAATGCATCGGGCATCAATGTTGGCGCGCCTACTGTATTTTGGATTGTGTCCAGTAACGTTAACCCAGTAAAAACACGAATAGTGAGCTGCTTTTCGGCTTGAGTTAATGTGTTCCATGAAGGAATGTCATTAGAGAGTGGAATTTTTTCAGGTAACCAAAAATTCATGGTTAAACGGTTCCAAACCTCTAAATCTTTTTCGTCTTCAATACGATTCCAGTTAATCGCATTAACATGACTTAATAAAGGTGATGACATGCTATGTTCTCCTTATTGTAATTATTAAAGTGCGCACGAAACACAGCCTTTTATTTCAGTGCCTGCTAATGCGGATTGTCGGATACGAATGTAATACAAGGTTTTAATTCCTTTACGCCAAGCATAAATTTGTGCTTTGTTAATATCTCTAGTTGTGGCTTCATCTGAAAAGAATAATGTCAGTGATAAGCCTTGATCGATATGTTGTGACGCTTCTGCATAGGTATCGATAATCTTTTCTGCCCCAATTTCATACGCATCTTGATAATATTGGCGATTTTCATTAGTCATAAATGGGGCTGGGTAATAAACACGTCCAATCTTGCCTTCTTTTCTAATTTCTATTGGTGCTGCAATAGGGTGAATGCTTGATGTGGAATGATTTATATAGGAAATAGACCCAGTAGGTGGTATCGCTTGTAAGTTTTGGTTGTAGATCCCATGCGTCATAATAGAGTGCTTGAGTGTTTGCCAATCTTCTTGTGTAGGAATATGGATATTCGATTGACTAAACAACTGGTGGACTTTCTGTGTTTTTGGCAGCCATTGTTGTGATACATACTTATTAAAGTATTCACCTGTTGCGTATTTTGAGTTTTCAAAACCTTTAAAGTGTTGTTTTTTTTCAATGGCTAATTGGTTTGAAGCTAATAACGCATAATAAGTGACAGTATAAAAATAGATATTGGTGAAATCTAATGCTTCTTCAGAGCCGTAATAAATTCTTTCACGCGCTAAATAGCCATGTAAATTCATTTGTCCTAAACCAATCGCATGAGAAGCGAGATTACCTTTTTCAATAGAAGGAACCGACTCAATTTTCGTCATTTCAGAGACATTGCTTAATGCCCTAATTGCAGTGCTGACGGTATGTGCAAAGTTAGGAGAATCCATTGCCATAGCAATATTCATAGAACCTAAGTTACAACTGATATCATGACCGATATGGCGATAGCTTAAGTCTGGGTGATACTCACTTGCGCTGTTGACTTGTAAAATTTCAGAGCAGAGATTGCTCATGTTAATTCTACCTGCGATAGGATTTGCGCGATTTACCGCATCTTCAAACATGATATAAGGATAGCCAGACTCAAATTGAATTTCGGCTAATGTTTGAAAGAACTCTCTCGCTTTAATTTTCTTTTTACGTATTTGTGCGTTATTCACCATCTCACTGTATTTTTCGCTAACACTGATTTCTGACATTGGTACGCCATAAACACGTTCTACATCATAAGGCGAGAAGAGATACATATCTTCATTACGTTTTGCTAATTCAAACGTGATATCAGGGATAACAACGCCTAAAGAGAGAGTTTTTATTCGGATTTTTTCATCTGCATTCTCTCTTTTGGTATCAAGAAAATGATAGATATCAGGATGGTGAGCATGAAGATAAACAGCGCCAGCGCCTTGTCTTGCACCTAATTGGTTTGCATAGGAAAAAGCATCTTCAAGCATTTTCATGACGGGAACTACGCCAGAAGATTGATTTTCTATACGCTTAATAGGGGCACCGGCTTCACGTAAATTAGTAAGCAAAAATGCAACGCCGCCGCCACGTTTAGAAAGCTGTAATGCAGAATTGACCGATCGACCGATAGATTCCATATTATCTTCAATACGCAATAGAAAGCAGGAAACCAATTCACCACGTTGTTGTTTTCCACAATTTAGGAAAGTTGGTGTTGCGGGCTGGAAACGACCACTAATAATTTCATCAACGAGATGAATGGCAAGGTTGGTATCACCTTGTGCAAGAGTAAGCGCTACCATACAGACGCGATCTTCATAGCGTTCAAGATAACGCTCACCATCAAAGGTTTTTAAGGTGTAACTGGTATAGTATTTAAAAGCACCTAAAAAAGATTGAAAGCGAAATTTTTTGCTATAAGCATGTTTGAATAGCTGTTTGATAAAGGCAAATTCATATTGTTCTAATACTTGAGCTTCGTAATAGTGTTGTTGTACTAAAAACTCGAGTTTTTCTTTTAAATCATGAAAAAACACTGTGTTTTGATTTACATGTTGACGAAAAAAATGATGTGTCGCTAATTTGTCTTTATCAAACTGAATATTACCTTGCTCATCATACAGATTTAGCATGGCGTTTAAGGCATGGTAATCAAGTTGTTCTATTGATTGTGTCATGTTAATTATCTCGTGACGCAGTGGTCTGCTAGGTTTGACCAAAACGTACTTAAACCAGTCTTTACACGTTTTACATCTTCTGGTGTGCCTAATAGCTCAAATCGATATAAAAAAGGGATTTGGCATTTTTGTGCAATGATGTCTCCAGCCAACCCATAAGCTGTACCAAAATTTGTATTTCCAGAAGCAATAACACCGCGTATTAGTTGGCGGTTTTCACGAATATTTAAAAACTGAATAACCGCTTTAGGAACTGCACCTTTAGTACCGCCACCACCGTAAGTAGGGCAAAGCAACACAAATGGCTGTGTTGCAAGTAATATTTCATCTTCAATAATTCTAGTCGCCTGTAAATGAAGCTTTTGTACAAAGCGATGGCAGTTTTCCGAACGACTTGAAAAATAGATCAAAGGTGCAGTTTGCATGAAAGGCTCCTTTAGAGCGTAATCTGTCTTATCTTATCAGGGCAGAAACCCGACCAATGTTGATCACCATGAACAACAACGGGAACTTGGCGATATCCCATAGAGACTATTTGAGCTAAGGCTTGTGTATCTTGGGTGAGATCAACAGCAACAAACGGAATATTTTTCTGTTTTAATGCGCGTTCTGTGGCACTACATTGAACGCAATTCGGTTTGGTATAGAGGATAACAGACATAAAAATAACCCTTATAAAAATATGGATGCGTCTGTTTTCACATCCATAATGAGAAGTACTTAAATACTATATATAGAGTTATTTATTTTCAACCACACAATATATGGTGCTTTTCTATTTTGATAATGATTATCATTAAAATTAAACAGTTAGCGCACTAATTTTATTTTTCGATCTCGCTATTGATCCATTTTTATTAGATATACAAGTAATTAGATGATTGCATTATCAATCACGCATGATTTACTCTTAGTGCTACAGACAAATCAGCAGAGAAAATATTATGTACCAAGACTATCTCGATGCACCTGTTGGCTTCCCAAAACCTTATATCTCTATTACAGCCAATGAAAAAGGGATCACCAGCCTCTATTTTGTAAATGACAAAGATGTTGCTGTGAATTCAAGCCCCGTAATTAATCAATGTATAAAACAATTAAAAGAGTATTTTGCGGGTAAACGTACCGCCTTTTCTGTGCCACTGGCACCAGAAGGAACGGAGTTTCAAAGCCGTGTTTGGAAGACATTACAGACAATCCCTTATGGTGAAATTTGGAGTTATAAAAAATTGGCACTTACATTAGGTTCGGTCAATTATTGCAGGGCGGTCGGAATGGCAAATTCACGCAATCCAATTTCTTTAATTATTCCTTGTCATCGAGTTATTGGTCATAACGGCAAGTTAGTTGGCTATACCGGCGGGTTAGATATTAAGCGTTGGCTACTTCAATATGAAAAAGTAGAAGTTGATGAATAGTTCAGATTGTAAGTATTAAGTATTGTTTCTTAAGTGAACTATGCGTTAAGGCATGGGATTTGTCTGAATATTAATCATTTAGCAGAAAAAAAATGTGAGTTTCGTGATCTAGGCTGTGGACAGGGAATCATCATTTTTGTTTTACTATAGCCAACGCAAAACGCTTGCGTTTATTTTCTATTTTAAAGGTAAACTTGATGTCTAAATTAAAAGGTAACGTTAAGTGGTTTAACGAAACTAAAGGTTTTGGTTTTATCACTCCAGAAGATGGCAGCAAAGATGTATTTGTACACTTTTCCGCTATTACATCAGAAGGCTTTAAAACCCTTGCTGAAGGTCAAAAAGTAGAGTTTGAAGTTACTGACGGCGCGAAAGGGCCATCTGCTGCAAACGTTGTCGCTATCTAATTAACGACTTCTTTGAGACAGTAAAAACCCGTTTTTAACGGGTTTTTATATTTATATAGCAAATCCGTTTTTAACGGGTTTTAATGTTTCTAGAGTTAAACCTATTATTGAATAGGCTATTATGTCTCTAATATTACATTTCACGTAATAACCAAAATGCAAATGCTGTCATTAAAAATGAGCCCGCTAAATTAGCCCCCATGGTGCTTAATGCCCATCCAATTTTCCCTTCTGTTAAGAGAGAAACCACTTCAACCGAAAAGGTTGAAAAAGTTGTCAGACCGCCACAAAAGCCCGTTGTCAGCATAATTTTCCAAATAGGATCAATATGTGGTGCTTTGCTAAACCAAGCGATACCAAAGGCAATAATAAATGCACCAATACAGTTAGCAACAAAGGTGCCTGTGGCAAAATGAGGAAAAATAGAATTTAGGCGGTAGCTAATTAGCCAGCGTAATACGCTACCTAAACCACCACCTATAAATACAGCAATTGCAATGTTAAGCATGAGAGATTAATCGTTATTTAACCTCAATCCCCTGAGCTTGAAGGTCGGCATGATAAGATGAGCGAACAAAAGGCCCACAAGCTGCGTGAGTAAAGCCCATTGCAAGTGCTTGTTCTTTCATATATTCAAACTCGTCAGGACTGACGTAGCGTTGAACAGGAAGATGGTGGCGACTTGGCTGTAAATATTGCCCTAATGTCAGCATCGTTACCCCATGTTTACGCAGATCACGCATAACGTCAATAATTTCTTCGTTGGTTTCCCCAAGACCTACCATCAGGCCTGATTTTGTTGGAATATCAGGGTGTGCTTGTTTAAAGCGTTCTAATAGTGTCAATGACCATTGATAGTTAGCACCTGGGCGTACTTGACGATAAACGCGAGGTACATTCTCTAAGTTATGGTTAAAGACATCTGGTGGAGTGTCTGTCAGGATCTCAAGTGCTTTATCCATACGACCACGGAAATCTGGCACTAGTGTTTCAATACGAATAGTAGGATTCTTTGTACGAATAGCGGCGATACAATCGGCAAAATGTTGGGCACCGCCATCACGTAAGTCATCACGGTCTACTGAGGTGATAACAACATAGCGTAATCCCATATCTTTAATGGTTTGTGCGAGCTTCTCTGGCTCTTGTGGATCGGGAGTATTTGGTCGGCCATGAGCGACATCACAAAATGGGCAACGACGTGTACAGATTGCGCCCAAGATCATAAAGGTTGCCGTTCCGTGATTGAAGCACTCTGCAAGGTTAGGACAAGATGCCTCTTCACAGACAGAATGAAGGCCATTTTTACGCATTGCTGCTTTGATGCCCTGAATTTTACTTGAATCAGCGGGCAGCTTTATTTTCATCCAATCAGGTTTGCGTAGCAGTTGTTCACGTTCTGTAGCGACTGTTTTAACAGGAATAAGTGCCATTTTATCGGCGTCGCGATATTTAACTCCGCGTTCCATCTGAATAGGTTTACTCATAATTGTGCCAGTTCCAGTTATCTAGAGTGATTAACACGATGTGACTGAGGTAATCAGGGTTTTAAAAAAAAATGACAAATGTTAAAAAAATTATAGCATTTTTATTACTGTGGTTGGAATCCTAGTTGTGTACAAAAATGCTTAACTAATAATGGTGCTACCTGTGTCGTTGTCGTATTAGGAGCAAAATCAATTAACTGTGTCATTTTCAGATCAGAATAACCACAAGGATTTATTCGTGAAAAAGGGGATAAATCCATATCGATATTGAGGGCTAAACCATGAAAAGAGCAACCTTTACGAATACGTAGCCCTAATGAACAGATTTTATCGCCTTTCACATATACGCCCGGTGCATCAGCGCGAGCATAAGCTTCTACATTAAATTCCGCTAGTGTATCAATAACGGTATTTTCAAGTGCAGTGACTAATTGGCGAACACCAATATGGTTACGTTTTAAATCCACTAAAACATACATGACTTGTTGGCCTGGGCCATGATAGGTCACCTGACCGCCACGATCAGATTGAATAACAGGAATAGTTCCTGTGTTTAATAAATGTTCAGCTTTACCTGCTTGGCCTTGAGTAAAAACTTGTTCATGTTGAACGAGCCATATTTCATCAGGAGTGTGACTTTCCCGTTTTTCCGTAAACTGATGCATAGAATCAGAAACCGGTAAGTAGGGTTTCACACCTAATTGGCGAATAATGATTGTTTTGTCTTGCACCGTGAAAATCTTCATTTGTAGCGTAATTGTGAAGAGCAGTATAACGCCCCAGTAAATGAACTACCAGATTGAGATGTTTTTTTTCCGAAGAGGAGAGAAAAATGAAAGATATTAAGATAAGAAAAAGCGCCTGAGTAAAAGGCGCTTTTGAAAAATTCATCATTTTAAATGAAGGGATTACAGAACCATACGAACTAGTTCAAGCTCACCTAACTCTTTATACAGTGTTTCTACTTGATCGATATGGGTTGCATTGATCGTAATAGAAACTGAATGGTAATTGCCTTTGCTGCTTGGTTTTACAGAAGGAGTATAATCACCAGGTGCGTGGCGTTGAATAACTTCAACGACTTGATCCACTAATTCTGGTTTTGCATGACCCATCACTTTATAAGTGAAAGAACATGGGAACTCTAACAGTTCATTTAATTTTGTTTTCATCATAATGTAATTCCTTAAGACAACAGACACTGTTGTTTTAATTATCTATATCTACACCTAATCTTGACAAATAAAAAGCGCATTCCTTAATTATTAAGGAATGCGATACTGGTAATTAGGGTAAATAGGGGAATGGTAAATGTGTTTATGCCAATATCTATATGTAAGTTATATGTGGTCACATTTACCTTTTTCAAGTCTTAGCCAAACCAGTGTGAGAATAATAATTTGATGTAATCGATAATGCGGCTAAAGAAGCCACCTTCTTTTACTTCATTCATCACCACGAGTGGACGTTGTTCAATAATTTGCCCATCAAGTTGGAAATTAATGGTTCCGACAACTTGGTTTTTAGTCACTGGGGCATGTAATTCTACATTATCAAGTACATAGCTTGCTTTTAAGTCTTTTAATCGACCACGAGGGATAGTTAAATAAACATCTTTATCTACGCCTAATTGTACTTTATCTGTTTCACCATACCAAATTGGTTCAGCTGCAAACTCTTTACCTACTTGGAGTGGTTTTACTGTTTCAAAGAAGCGAAAACCCCAAGTCAGCAATTTTTTACTTTCAGCATCACGACCTTTAGATGAATGGCCACCCATTACTGCTGAAATTAAGCGCATATTGCCTTCGGTTGCTGAGGCAACTAAGTTATAACCTGCTGAGGCAGTGTGGCCAGTTTTAATACCATCCACATTTAAACTGCTATCCCATAACAATCCATTTCGATTCGTTTGGCGGATATTGTTATAGGTATACTCTTTCTCTTTGTAGATGGCATATTCGTCAGGTACATCACGAATTAATGCGGCTCCAATTAACGCCATATCACGAGCAGAGCTATATTGCCCTGGAGCATCAAGTCCATGAACTGTTTGAAATTGGGTGTTTTTTAAGCCGAGACGTTTAACGTAATCGTTCATCATGGTGACAAATGTATCTTGGCTACCTGCGACATAAGAGGCCATTGCAACACAAGCATCATTACCTGATTGCAAATTAATACCACGGGTTAATTGTGCGACAGTAACTTGGTCGCCAGGTTTTAAGAACATTAAAGAGGAGCCACGAAAAACAGGGTTACCCGTTGCCCATGCCTCTTCACCAATTGGCACGATATCGTTATTAGTAATTTTGCCTGCGCGAATAGATTGTCCAATAACATAACTGGTCATCATTTTGGTTAAACTTGCAGGATCGCGACGAACATCAGCATTCATTTCAGCCAGCACTTTCCCAGAATTATAATCAATAAGAATATAAGATTCGGCTTCGATATTAGGAACAGCGGGTATCATTGTTTTTAGTGAATCATCAGCCAAGCTTTGATGCGTTACTGTCAATAAAGCAAAAGTGGCACTTAATAGGCTCGTTCTTAGAAATTTAGCTGGGAGTGTCTGTTTCATTCTGTTTGTTTAATCCGAAAATTCAGGGAAAAATAGGGGCTGATAAATAAAATATCAGCAAAACCAGGCGATTCTACGCTTGAATTTGCTGATATAAAAAGGATTTTACGTCATCTTACCTTTATTGGGTAATAATAAACCCAGAGATATCTTTAACTTGTTTCAGTTTGTTTTTTATTGCTTCGGCTTGATCTTTAGAGGAATAAGGGCCGAGTTGTACCTTATATAGTCCATCTGTTTTATTAATCACGCCTTGAGTACCAAATGATGACGATAAATCATTGAGCCAAAACTGAGCATTATTTTCGTTACTGAGTGCGCCAACTTGTACATAAAAGCCTTGTGCTATGGAGTTTGATAGTAATACTGGAGCTGGAGCTGGAGCTGGAGCTGGAGCTGGAGCTGGAGCTGGAGCTGGAGCTGGAACTGAAGTTGGAACTGAAGTTGGAGCTGAAACTTTGGCTTCCGGTTGTGCTGGTGGCTCAATAGGCATATTAACAGGTGCAGATGTTGTTAATGGCGTAGATGTTGTTGATTGAGCATTAAAATTAGGGCGCTCGGGTAAGGCTGTTGTTTTCTTCTCAATTTGAGCCCCGTGTGTACCAATACCACTCATATGGCCATTTTGATCGACGACGATCCCTTCAATTTGCAATGGTGTTGTTGGCATTAAACGCAAACTATCAGAAACGGCGGGAGTGACTTGGATTTGTTTACCGTTGACGTAAGGGCCACGGTCATTGATCCTGACAACCATTGTGCGCCCATTGAGTAAGTTTGTAATTTTTACATAACTTGGAATGGGTAATGTGGGATGTGCAGCTGCAAATTCATAGGGATTGACACGTTCACCAATAGTCGTTAAACGACTCATAGCTAAGCTATCATAAACAATAGCCTCTCCTCGCTCACTAAAGTTTGCGGGATCAGTCACAATACGATAGACCACACCATTTTTTCGGTAATCTTGATTTGCCGTTGGGTGATAAGGCTCGTAACGAGGTTCAGCACCGAGAACACGTTGAACAGGCACATTGGGTAATGGTGCTGGCTGTTTATTAGTGTTCGGTTTATCAACAACACACCCTGAAAGTAGCAATGCACTGATACCTATCAAAACCCATTGCAGACGCATAGAAACCTCATTATAAACTTTTCGATAATAGTTTTCGGTGTGTATGAATAGACATAACAATGCCAAATCCTGCCATTAAGACAATTAGGGCAGAGCCTCCATAACTCATTAGCGGTAACGGAACACCGACAACAGGAAGAATACCACTCACCATTCCTATGTTGACAAAGACATAGACAAAGAAGATTAGCATTAATCCGCCAATCATTACTCTACCAAATGTATTTTGTGCTTTCGTTGCAAGGTAAAGGCCTCGCGCAATTAAGAGTATATAAAGAGCTAGCAGTATCAAAACACCAATTAATCCGAGTTCTTCAGCCAATACAGCAAAAATAAAGTCTGTATGGCGCTCTGGTAAGAATTCTAATTGAGATTGTGTGCCTTGTAACCATCCTTTTCCATGTAATCCGCCAGAACCAATGGCAATTTTAGATTGGATGATATGATATCCGGCACCGAGCGGATCAGATTCAGGGTCAAGCAACATCATTACCCTAGCTTGTTGGTAATCATGCATAAGGAAAAACCAGAGTATGGGGATAAAAGCAGCAACAAGAACTATGGCTACAGTGATAAGGCGCCAACTCATTCCTGCAAGAAAAAGAACAAATAAACCCGATGCGGCAACAAGAATAGATGTTCCTAAATCGGGCTGTGCCGCAACTAATAACGTTGGTACAAAAATAAGTACCAAAGCAATAGCAGTATTACGCAACGTAGGCGGGCAGATATCGCGGTTCATAAATCGTGCTACCATTAATGGCACCGCAATTTTAGCAATTTCTGAAGGTTGGAAACGTACAATACCTAAATCTAACCAGCGTTGAGCACCTTTACTTATTTGACCAAAGACATCAACAAGAATAAGCAAGATAACGCAAAAGAAATAGAGATGTGGAGCCCAACTCTCATAGACTCGTGGTGGGATTTGAGCCATGACTATCATGATCATAAACCCCATACCAATCTGGCCTAATTTGCGTTGCATCATTTCTGGATCTTGGCCACTTGCACTCCACATAATAAATGCGCTGTATCCCAATAAAGCAATAATACAGAGCAAGAATAGAGGGTCTATATGGACTCGGGTCCAGAAGGATTTTTTCTTATTATTTTCAGTCATAATGATTATTCCTCTGAACCGCGTGGAGCAGCTGGCGAATCAGGTAACACTGTGTTGTTATCACCTAGGAGAATGTGGTCAAGAATTTGTCTTGTAATATCACCGACAGAAGGGCCAGCACCACCATTTTCTAAAATAATTGCTATAGCAACAGTCGGCTTATCATAAGGCGCAAAGGCAATCATCAGTTTGTGGTCACGAAGATGTTCAGCTAATTGGCTTGCGTTGTATGTTTCATAACTAAACACCTGTGCAGTTCCTGATTTAGCTGCCACTTTATAAGGAGCATCAGCAAAACTTCGACGACCTGTGCCATTAGGGAAGTTAGCCACACCATACATACCATGTTTTGCTAATTCCCAATAGCCAGAGTTAATATCACCAATTTGACGGGTTTCAGTATCAACATAAGGCAACATTTCATTACCTAGTTTCGTACCGTAAAGTAGGTGAGGGGTTTTAACTTGACCATCATTAATCAATGTCATTAACGCTTTTGCCATTTGAATTGGCGTTGCTGTCCAATAACCTTGACCAATTCCGACTGGGATCGTATCACCTTGATACCAAGGTTTTTTATAACGTTGCTGCTTCCACTCGCGCGTTGGCATGATGCCATTACGTTCTTCGGATAGATCAATTCCTGTGTATTCGCCATAGCCAAAGCGCCCCATCCAAGTTGATATACGATCGATTCCCATATCATAAGCAACTTGGTAGAAAAATGTATCCGCAGACTCAACAATGGACTTGGTAACGTTGAGTTTACCATGCCCCCAGCGTTTCCAGTCACGATAGCGTTTTTCAGAGCCTGGAAGTTGCCACCAGCCAGGATCGTGGATAGTCGTATTCGCAGTAATAACCCCTTCACTTAATGCAGCAACAGACATAAAGGGTTTAACCGTTGAGGCTGGTGGATAAAGGCCTTGTGTTGTTCGATTTATTAGCGGTCTATCAGGGTTATTTAGCAATCCTTGATAATCAGTATTAGAAATACCGCCCACAAATAAGTTCGGATCGTAACTTGGATTTGAGACAAGGGCTAAAATTTCACCATTACGAGGATCAGTCACTACAACAGCAGCTCGGCTTGTGGTGAGTAATGTTTCAATATAGGTCTGTAATTCAAGATCAACGGTAAGGTAAATATCTTTACCTGCTTGTGGCGGTTGTTCATGTAATTGGCGAATAACGCGACCACGGCTATTGACTTCAACTTCTTCATAGCCAGTTGTTCCGTGTAATACAGACTCATAATAACGTTCAATACCTAATTTACCGATATCATGAGTAGCGGCGTAATTAGGTGATAAACCTTCTTTATCAAGGCGTTCAACATCTTTATCGTTAATTTTTGCAACATAACCAATTACATGTGTTAATGCTGAGCCATAAGGATAATAACGGCGTTGATAACCTTTGATTTCTAAGCCCGGATAACGATATTGATTGATAGCAAAACGCGCAACTTGCACTTGGCTAAGTGTAGTTTTTAAGGGAATAGAGCTAAATCGACGAGAGCGCTTACGCTCTTTTTCAAAAGCTGCGATATCTTCATCAGTTAAGTCAACAACTTCTCTCAAACTTTCAAGCGTTTCTTGTAAGTTTGTTACCTTTTCAGGTACGACTTCTAACTGGTAGATAGTACGATTGAGCGCAAGAGGGATCCCTTTGCGATCGTAAATAATGCCACGACTAGGTGCAATTGGGACGAGTTTAATTCGGTTATCATTTGAACGTGTTTGATAATCGTCATGGCGAGCGATTTGTAAGTGATTGAGGTTAAAAACCAAAACACCACTTAATATAATAATTACTGAAAATGCGACGATCACACGGCGGATAAACAATTTTGATTCCGCAGTATAATCTCGAAACGGGGTACGTTTTTTTCTCTTCATCCCATTTGACTTCACTTACTGACCCGCCAATTTTATTGATTATTCACGATGATAAGGATGGTTTGTCGTAATACTCCATGCTCGATAAAGACTTTCTGCAACTACGACACGAACAAGGGGGTGTGGCATTGTTAAAGGAGATAAAGACCAGCTTTGTTCAGCTGCAGCTTTACAAGCAGGCGCTAACCCTTCAGGGCCACCAATTAATAAGCTGACATTTCTACCATCAAGCTTCCATCGATCAAGTTGTTCTGCAAGTTTTGGCGTATCCCAGCGAGCGCCAGGAATATCAAGAGTAACAATACGATTCCCTTTACCAACAGCCGCTAACATTTGTTCGCCTTCTTTTTCGAGAATTCGTTTAATATCGGCATTCTTTCCGCGTTTACCTGCGGGTATCTCAATAAGTTCTAAAGGCATGTCTTTGGGAAATCGATTAAGATAATCCATAAAGCCGGTCTGTATCCAGTCCGGCATTTTTGTACCAACGGCAATGAGCTGTAATTTCAAACTCAGCTCCAGAGTTTTTCAAGTTCGTACATGCGACGGCTATCTTCTTGCATTACGTGTACCATGGCTTCACCAAGATCGACGACAATCCAATCAGAAACACCTTGTCCTTCCACACCTAAAGGTTGTAATCCCGCTTCGCGGCAATCATCAACGAGATTATCTGCCACAGACATAAGATGTCTGCTGGATGTACCTGTGCAAATAATCATGTAATCCGTTACACTTGATTTTCCACGGACATCTAATGCAATGATGTCTTGAGCTTTAGAATCTTCAAGTTTATCAATAATAAATTGTTGTAATTCAGAACCTTGCAAAAGGATCACCTTTAATCTAATGAGTTAATTCAATCGAAAAATACTATACTCGTTATACGTCAGTTTGCAGTATTGTTAACTATGTTTATTTGTACTAGTTACAGACTTTTGTCTGCTTTTAGTGACCAATTTACTTGTCGTTTTACTGCATCTCGATTTATTTAGAGCATGAACGCTATTTTAAAGGAATTTACACCAATAAATCTATTTTACTCGATGAGTAATTCCAGTTAGCGATAACAAGAACATAAACCTCATTCTTTTGTTTTTCGACGTTTGATTTAGAAAAATTCATATATGCCCATTAACTGCGTCATAATCAATAATAAAAAGAAGGCGCATAAGAACTTTTCAGTTAGACGACAGTTTTACCTTACAGTTCCCTTAAGGGAACAGAGGGTGAGAATAACAGCTAAACATCGTCTGTCAATGCTCATCAAACACCTAATTAGGTGTGTTTTTACTTTGTTAGCGTCAGATTATACCGTGTAATGCTTAGACTTTTTAATTGGAGAAAAAAAGAATGGAAAGAAAAGTGAATTATCTCGGGATATCTTCAGAAATTATGAGTAACACTAATCACCAATTACAAGAAAAGTTAGCATTGCTTTGCGATACTGTTCAGGCGGAAAAGATAGGTATTATGCAGATAGAGGCTCAAAATAGAGATAACCTGTTACCACTTTATGGTTATGTTGGAAAAAAAGGAGACCGCCTTACCTCACCCTTGAATTTTGCTTTACCTCAATTAAGTATTGATCAACTTTTACAGCCTATTGTTCTTGACCATTTTCTTACCCAATTTTTCACACTGTTTGATTATCAACAACAGGTTTATCAATCATTAACTAAAGGGGCTTTAGTTAAATTTCATAGCCGATACAAATATTTAATTATGGCTTATTCACTTGTGGCTTATCGAGAGTTGGGGCGTGATATTGCTAATTTTTCTGATGCTATTCCCCTTGGAGAAGTTGCATCGAAATATCAGGAAAAGCTAATGAAGGCATTCAGTGTTGCAGCAAATAGAGAAGGACAAACTAATGCGTTAATGCATATGGCTGGGTATTTTAAGCGAAATCTAAACTCACAACAAAAACAAGAAATGGCACAGACAATTTTACAATATCGTCAAGGTATTGTGCCTTTATCTAAACCTTATGATTTACTCAAATATTGGTTAACTGTTTATCCTGATGAGTATTTGAGTCATCAACGCTATTTTTCGCCTTATCCGTTCACTTTTAATTATTTAAGAGAGCAACTTTAGCCTTAATTCATTATTTATAGAGTTGTTGCTGGCGAATATAGTCTTCAACAGAACTGGGTAGCAAATCATGACAATCAATTCCTGCTTTATGGCGAGCACGAATATCTGTTGCTGAAATATTATAAAGAGGTGTATCAGCCAGAAAAATTTTGCCAGAAGGTAGGTAATGAATATCTTCTTGTTGATTGGTTTGGTGTTTTTTTAGCCATTCCTGCATTTGAGGTGACTCGAAATGAGTTTGATAACCAGGGCGAGCACAAACTAACAAATGGCATATATCTAATAGTTTTTCCCATTGGTGCCACGTATTAATTGAAAGTAATGAATCCTGACCAATAATAAATGCTAAAGGTTGTTTATTACCAATTTCTTGTCTGAAGTCTCTTAATGTCTCAATAGTATAAGAAGGTGTCGGCTTTTCAAGCTCACGAGTATCCACTTTAAATGAAGAATATGGCTTAAGAGCAAGACGTACCATATCCAGACGTTGCTGAGAAGATGCTTCAGGCTGTGGGCGATGAGGGGGAATATTATTGGGTAGCCATACCACTTCTTTTAAGCCAATTAATCCTGAAAGTGCTTCAACTGGACGTAAATGCCCATAATGAATTGGATCAAATGTGCCACCGTATAAGGCGATAGCTTGATTAATTAAAGGTGTAGGATCATTATTTTTAGGCATGACTTACAAATCCTTCTGGTAATGCTTTCCCACAAAGCAATAAGCCTAACGCGCTAAGAGATGGCCAAACAGTTTGACCATAATCTTGTTTAATGGTCATTTCGATACTGGCTAATAACCGTATTGCAGTTAGCAGTTGATGCTCGGATAAACGTTGTAATGCTGCTGTAAAAATTGGACGTCGGTTTTGCCAAATTCGATGTTTATCAAAAATCGTTTTTAAAGCGGCTGTTTTAGACTCTCGGTGTAGCGTAATTAATTGCATTAATTCACGTTGCAACGTTCTGAGTAAAATAACAGGTTCACTATCTTCTCTTTTGAGTTGTTGCAAAATATGCCATGCGCGTTGTGTTTTACCTGCAAGCAATGCATCAACCCAGTGATAAGGGGTAAAATGAGAAGCGTCATTAACGGCTGCTTCTACTCTAGGTAATGTCAATTTACCATCAGGGTAAAGTAGGGAAAGACGCTCTATCGCTTGTGCCAATGCGAGCAAATTACCTTCATAGCAGTAGCAAAGTAGTTGGTTACCTTGTTCATCCAGCGCTAATCCTTTTTGTTTTGCTCGACGAGCAACCCAATTAGGCAATTTATCAAGTTCAGGTGTGAGACAAGAAACATACGTTCCATTCTGGCTTAATGTTTTAAACCATTCACTGTTTTCTTGAGCCTTGGTGAGTTTATTGCCACGTAAAACCAACAATAAATCTTGATGTAACTCTTGAGATAACCTTGTGAGTTTCTCTGACATGGCTGCATTAGGGCCATTTTCAGGCAAATGCAGTAAAAGAGATTGTCTTTGAGAAAAAAGGCTTAGCGATTGACAAAGTGAGTAAATTTCATTCCAGTCCGTATTATTATCAAGAGTAAATTGATAGTGTTCAATAAACCCTTGGGCTTTAGCAACAGATTGGATGGCATCTTGAGACTCTTGGAGCAATAGAGGTTCATTGCCCCAGAGTAGATAACTTTGGCGCAACCCCTCTTGGAGCTGCGCATTCAGTTGTTCTGGATATAAGCGGATCATTTGGCCGGAGAGATTATCTGTTTTGCTTGCTCAGCTTGTGCGGCTTTTTGGCGTTCAGCATTGTGAACAACCAATAATTTACGCACTAATATTGCTGTCGCTTGTTCACGCATTTCTTGTTTGATAATGTCATTTTCAGCATCTTTTGCTAATGCTTCTAATGGGTTATCGAAGAATGGTCGTGAAACCTGTGATGAAATAGGATAAATCGTTCCATCTGGCATAATCACTTGCGCATCTAGCACAAATGTTAGCTGACGTTCTGCTGATTTACCGTCTTGATACACAGAAACGGTCTCTTTACTCTCTGACGAGCCCACAATTTTGAGAATAGGGATATCTGCTGTTGGATTTTCAACAAGCTGAACACCACTAAGTCTGAGTTGTTGGCGCATTACACGAGATAATGGGCCATAAGGGTCACCAGAGCTAAGATAAAGCGTTTTTAATTCTGCTGGAACCTGAGTTTTCCCTTGTAAGTGAAAACCGCAGCCAGCGGTGATTAACACCGCTAAACCGAAAAATAGCGAAAATAGATATCGCACTAGGCCTCCTTATCAGCCAACAACGATGTTCAGTAATTTTCCTGGAACATAAATGACTTTACGAATAGTCACATCTTCCAAGTATTTAGCAACACTGTACTCTTTTGTCGCCATTTCCTGAACATATTCTTTTTCTGAATTAGCCGGAACAGTGACACGACCACGGACTTTACCATTCACTTGAACAATAATCAGTTTAGTGTCATCAATCATAGCTTCTTCATCAGCAACAGGCCATGGCGCAACATCAACGTCTTCTTTTCCACCTAATGCCTGCCACATTACAAAACAAGCGTGAGGAATGATTGGAGAAAGCATACGAACGATGGCTTCTAATGCTTCTTGCATTAATGCACGATCTTGTTCTGTTTCTTGACTTGCACGAGTTAATTTATTCATTAACTCCATGATAGCTGCAATCGCGGTATTGAAAGCTAAACGGCGACCTACGTCATCAGACACTTTTGCGATAGTTTTATGTAAGTCACGGCGTAAATCTTTTTGTTCTTCTGTTAATGCAGACAGATCAAGTGATTGTGCCGATCCTTTTTGAGTGTGCTCATGAACTAAACGCCATAAACGACGTAAGAAACGGTTAGCACCTTCAACACTAGACTCTTGCCATTCAAGTGTTAATTCTGGTGGAGCTGCAAACATCATAAATAAACGGACGGTATCTGCACCATAACGTTCAACCATTGTTTGTGGGTCGATACCGTTATTTTTAGATTTAGACATTTTGCTCATGCCAGCATAAGTCAGTTCATGACCAGCACTGTCCGTCGCTTTAATGATGCGGTTTTTCTCATCACGTTCAACAATAGCTTCAGCAGGAGATACCCAATGACGAGCACCGTCTTCGCCTGTGTGATAGAACGCATCAGCTAATACCATTCCTTGGCACAGTAAACGTTTTGCTGGTTCATCAGAGTTCACTAAACCTGAATCACGCATCAGTTTATGGAAGAAGCGGAAATACATTAAGTGCATGATGGCGTGTTCAATACCACCAATATACCAGTCAACAGGTAACCAATAGTTAGCTGCTTTTGGATCTAACATGCCTTTATCGTAATCAGGGCAGGTATAACGAGCGTAATACCAAGATGATTCCATAAAGGTGTCAAAAGTATCTGTCTCACGCAGTGCTGGCTGACCATTAATGGTGGTTTTTGCCCACTCAGGATCGGCTTTAATTGGACTGGTGATCCCATCCATTTTTACATCTTCTGGCAGAATAACAGGCAGTTGATCTTCAGGAACAGGAACAACAGTACCGTCTTCTAAGGTTGCCATTGGAATTGGTGCACCCCAGTAACGTTGACGAGAAACACCCCAGTCACGTAAACGGTAATTAACTTTGCGTTCACCAACACCCATTTGTGCAAGTTTATCTGCAATAGCATTAAAGCCAGCTTGGTTATCTAAACCTGAAAATTCACCAGAATTGATCAGGCTATTTTTCTCGGTTAATGCACCTTCAGATAAGTCAGGTTGGTTACCTTCAGCATCAGCAATAACAGCTTTAATAGGTAAGTTATATTTGGTTGCAAATTCCCAGTCACGCTCATCATGACCAGGAACCGCCATCACGGCACCTGTACCGTATTCCATTAAGACAAAGTTAGCGACCCAAATAGCTACTTTTTCTTTAGTTAATGGATGAATGGCATAAAGACCAGTAGCAATCCCTTTTTTCTCCATTGTTGCCATATCGGCTTCTGCCATTTTCATGTTACGGCATTCATCAACGAAGTGTTGAATTTCAGGATTGTTTTGAGCTGCTTTTTGCGCTAATGGATGACCAGCTGCAACGGCCACATAAGTAACACCCATAAAGGTATCAGGACGTGTTGTATAAACCGTCATTTTGTCGTCGCTATCCGCAACATCAAATGTGATTTCGACGCCTTCTGAACGACCGATCCAGTTACGTTGCATGGTTTTAACTTGTTCAGGCCATTCATCTAACGTATCTAAATCGTTTAACAGCTCTTCTGCGTAATCGGTAATTTTGATAAACCACTGTGGAATTTCTTTACGTTCTACTGGGGTATCACAACGCCAGCAACAGCCGTCAATAACTTGTTCGTTAGCTAATACGGTTAAATCATGTGGACACCAGTTAACAGCAGAGGTCTTTTTATAAACTAAGCCTTTCTCATATAATTTAGTAAAGAACCACTGTTCCCAGCGATAATATTCAGGTGTACAAGTAGTGACTTCACGATCCCAATCGTAACCAAAACCCAGTTTTTTTAACTGGTTTTTCATGTAATCGATGTTTTCGTAAGTCCATGGTGCTGGAGCGGTTTTATTTTTTACTGCGGCACCTTCTGCTGGTAAACCGAACGCATCCCAACCGATAGGTTGTAAGACGTTTTTACCCAGCATACGTTGATAACGGGAAATCACGTCACCAATGGTGTAGTTGCGGACGTGTCCCATGTGTAGTCGGCCAGAAGGATAAGGTAGCATTGACAGGCAGTAATATTTTTCTTTGTTATTATCTTCTGTCACTTTAAATGTATTGTTCTTTTCCCAGTGTTCCTGGATAGTTTGCTCTATATCTTCGGGACGATATTGTTCTTGCATGGCACCGATAATCCTATGGTGAATTAATGGCTACCGGAGGGTAACCGCTATTATGAAATTAAGTCTTGCATAGCATAGCTGATTTTGTCTAATAGCCACAACTATTGATCTCAATGAAAGCCACTGTTTGCATAACTTTTTCAAGACAATTGCGAGATATCTTGGAACGAGTTAAAACAAAAAGAGAATAAATGCGTGTTTTCTAGAAAAATGTTGGTGATATTGCGAGAAAAGAAGATTGCTTGATATTTGGTTGCGAGGTTTTTCAAAATTATTATTTGAGGCTGACGTGCTAAGAAAGCACGCCAGCAGAGGAGATATAAAGTATTAATGCAAGATTTTAGCTAAGAAATCTTTTGCCCTGTCTGATTTTGGATTATCAAAAAAGTCATTTTTAGGCCTATCTTCCACAATTCGACCTTCATCCATAAAGATAATACGGTCAGCAACTTTTTTAGCAAAACCCATTTCATGGGTTACTACCATCATCGTCATGCCTTCATTTGCAAGCTCTACCATTACATCGAGTACTTCGTTAATCATTTCAGGATCAAGTGCGGATGTAGGTTCATCAAATAACATTGCGATAGGGTCCATACATAAAGCTCGAGCAATGGCGACACGCTGTTGTTGACCACCAGAAAGTTGAGCTGGGTATTTGTTCGCATGACTGGATAGACCAACGCGTTCTAATAACTTTAAGCCTTTTTCTTTTGCTGCGCCTTTCTCTCTATTAAGTACTTTAACTTGTGCGAGTGTAAGATTTTCAATAATAGAAAGATGAGGGAAAAGTTCAAAATGTTGGAATACCATACCTACTTTTGCTCGTAATTTAGCAAGATCGGTACGTTTATCATTTACTTTGATTTCATTAACAAGGATCTCACCTTGCTGTATTGGTTCTAGACCATTCACTGTTTTGATCAGTGTCGATTTACCTGAACCAGAAGGCCCACAGACAACAACAACTTCCCCCTTTTTAACTTCAGTGGAACATTCAGTCAGTACTTGAAATTGACCATACCATTTGGATACGTCTTTTAGGGAAATCATCTAGGTAGTCCTTTTTTTAAGAAAGTTCACTAACATTGAAGCTGCGAAGCTAATGACAAAATAAACAAAACCTGCAAAGAGGATCATCTCAACTTGTGTGCCATCGCGTTCACCAATATTTGCCGCCGTTCTGAAAAAGTCAGTGAGACTTAATACATAAACTAAGGACGTATCTTGGAACAAGACAATTCCTTGAGTGAGTAAAAGTGGAACCATGGCTCTAAATGCTTGAGGTAAAATCACTAAGCGCATCGTTTGTGATTTAGTCATTCCTAATGCAAGTGAGGCAGAGAATTGTCCTTTACTAACACTTTGAATACCTGCTCTTATAATTTCAGAGTAGTACGCAGCTTCAAATAATGAGAACGCTATCATTGCTGAAATTAAACGGATATCACTTTTCGGTGAAAGTCCTAGAACATTTTGTAATATGTTAGGCACAATTAAATAAAACCACAGTAATACCATGACTAATGGGATTGAACGAAAGGTATTAACGTAAGCAGCCGCAAACCAACTAATAGGTTTAAACGTAGAAAGGCGCATAACAGCAAGCACCGTTCCCCATAAAATACCAACTACTATAGCGGTGATAGTGATTTTTAAAGTGATTGCCATACCATCGACTAAAAATGGTAGGCTTGGAACAACAGAACTCCAGTCAAATTCGTACATTATTGACCTCCTGTTGTGCCTGGTAAACGCACACGTTTTTCAAGCCAACTCATGATTAACATAATGATGACGTTGATAAAAACATAGGCGAGGGTAATTGCTGTGAATGACTCATACGCTTTCGCTGAATAATCGAGTAGCTTGTTTGCTTGTGCCGCCATATCAATTAACCCGATAGTGGAAGCAATCGCTGAGTTTTTTACGAGATTAAGCATTTCGGAGGTCATTGGTGGAATAATGACACGGTAAGCGTTGGGTAATAAAACATAACGATAGGTTTGAGGTAAAGTTAAACCCAAGGCAAGTCCAGCAGCTTTTTGCCCACGGGGTAATGAATTAATTGCAGCTCTGACTTGTTCGCACATACGTGCTGCAGTAAACAAACCTAAACAGAGTGCTGAAGAGACAAAAAACTGTACATTTGGCGCTAAGTCCATTTTAAACCAGTCGCCAATAGATTGAGGTAATAGTTCAGGAATAACTAAATACCATGTAAAGAATTGAACAATAAGTGGTACGTTTCGGAATAACTCAACATAAATTGTACCTAAGCTCGAAAGCCAACGATTAGGTACAGTACGCAAAATTCCGAATAAAGAACCAACAAGAAAGGCAATAACCCAAGCGCATAAAGATAAGGCAATGGTGACTTGGAAGCCTGAAATCAGCCATCCTAAGTATGTGGTGTTTCCGAAAGGAGCTTCTTGGAAGAATATCCCCCAATCCCAATCAATCGACATGATTTCACCTCCGGTGAAAAATAGGGGCAGGGAACGACTGCCCCAAACTTCACTGATCTGTCTGTCCAACAGATACTTTATAATTATTTGTTTGCATCAACTTCGTATGTATTTTTAATTCAATGCTTTATCATTTGGTGATGCAAATAAGGCTTTCATTTCATCAGAGATAGTGAATTCTAGGTTAAGGTTTTTAGGTGGAATAGGGGCATTGAACCAGCGATTGAAGGATTTTTCTGCTTCGCCTGATTTTTGTGCGTTAGCGATAGTTTCATCGATTAATGCTTTGAATTGAGCATCGTCTTTACGCAACATACAACCATAGGCTTCTTCAGATTGTGGGGTTCCTACAATTTCCCACTGACCTGGTTTTTTCGCTTTAGCGCGTTCACCAGCAAGTAATGCATCATCCATCATAAAAGCGACAGCACGACCTGATTCAAGTGTACGGAATGAGTCTCCATGATCTTTTGCGCTGATAATGCGCATATTCATTTTTTTCTCATCGTTAAGTTTGTTGAGTAACATTTCAGATGTTGTTCCTGATGTTACGACTACGTTTTTACCGGATAGATCAGAGAAGTCTTTTATTCCACCGTCTTTTTTCGCCAGTAAACGTGTACCTACGATAAAAATAGTATTAGAGAAACTAGCTTGTTGCTGACGAGCTTCATTATTGGTTGTTGAGCCACATTCAAAATCAAATGTACCATTTTGTAATAATGGAATGCGATTCTGAGATGTAATAGGGATCAGGCGAACTTGCAGATTAGGTTTGCCTATTTTGTCTTTTACTGCTTGTACAATCAGATTGGAATAGTCTTGAGAATAACCAACCACTTTTTGTTGGTTGTCATAGTAAGAGAAAGGAACAGAGGATTCCCGATGTCCAACAATAATAATATCGTTGTCGTTGATTTTTTTTAAGGTTCCAGTGAGTTCTTCTGCCTGCACAGCTCCTGCAGCCCCTAAAATCATTAATGATAATGCTAGTTTACGCATGCGCATAATAACTCCTGTCGTGGTGATAAATGATATTTGTGATTTGCCTTGTGTTGCTTTTTTGTTTTAATTTGTTTTGATAATGTTAATAGATAGAACAAATAACATACCGTTGGGAAGTGTAATTTGTGAAATACGAGAGGTATCTCTCAATAAAAGAATGAAATCAAATGTGGTTGATTATTTTTTTGGAAGTTGTTTTCAATATTTAAAATTATTGTAGTAGAAACCTTACGGAAATAAAGGTTAAAGATGAAAAATTGAGATAATAGCAAAAATAAAATAAGTAGGGATTTGTAAAGTTTGTCTTAAGGAGTTGTTTGTCTGTGGATTACCGTTAAGATAGCGGGTCATATTGATGAGGAACATCTATGAGTAATTGGCGGTCAGGTCGCTGGCTAGTGGTGATAACAGTTTTGCTGATCTTGTGTTGCATTGTTCAGCGTTCATTAGGTGCCCACGTCATTAGTGAGCGCTTAGCGACGGCTGTTTCTCAAACTCAATATCCACTATCAACACCGATTACTGATGAGAATAGCGCAACAGAACATACTTATTCACTCTCTACCTGTGAATTAAGTGCTAAATCATTATTATCTGTTCCTCCACTAACAATAGAGCCTTTTTTCCATTCGTGGGCTGTACTATTACTGTTAAGTATGGCCGCTATCTATGTTTCGCGTCAGCGTAGCCAGAAAAAACACCATCATCCACCTCCTCCGATAAGACTTCACCTTCATTATTGTATTTTGAGGGATTAGAAATTTCCTTTTAGCTAAAAATTTGCACGTCTATCTTTGGGCGTAGCTTTGTGTGTAGCGTTGTAGGAATTTTTAGGGAGTTGTTATGTTTCGTTCTTTTGTTATGGCGTTGGTATTAACGCTATTTACGTTATCTACATCTCAAGCAGCAGATACAGGTTGGTTAACCATGCCTGATAATTCTCACGCACAAGTTAGGGCGACAGCACAAAAGTCACCAACAGGCGATGTGAAAATGTTACTTGAAGTGCAACTTGAGTCTGGATGGAAAACTTACTGGCGCTCACCAGGAGAAGGTGGTGTTGCACCTGAAATTAATTGGTCACAAGATGTGAGTACAATGGTATGGCATTGGCCGTCACCTTCTGCTTTCGATGTCGCAGGTATTCACACTCAAGGCTATGACAAGCAAGTTGTTTTTCCGATTGAATTAACCTCTGTTGATGCGGATCGTTTAACAGGCGTTTTAACGTTATCAACATGCAGTAATGTCTGTATTTTGACTGACTACACTTTAGACTTGGATCTTACAGAGCCAGCACCTGCTGATTTTGAATGGCAATATAGTCAGGCGATGGCAAAAATCCCAGTTGGCACAGGACTTATCTCCTCGGTTTCTTCTGATTATAACGATAGCCAGCTCACTATCTCTTTACAAAAAGAGCAAGGTTCGTGGGTTAAACCTAATATTTATCTCGATCCTCCCGAAGGTATGCTTTATGGTATTCCGCATTTAAATCATAAAGATAATAATTTATTTGTCACTGTTGATGTAACTGATGACTGGGGTGATGCTGCGGGTGATATTTCGGGTAAAGCACTCTCATTTGTTATTACTGACCAAGATTTCTCTCGTCAAGTTAATGACACAATAGGACTGGGGAAAACAGGTATTGCTCCTCCATCTCATTCAAGTGTTGGATTATGGAGTATTCTAGCTTTTGCGCTATTAGGTGGATTGATCTTAAATTTAATGCCTTGCGTATTACCTGTACTCGCGATGAAGTTGGGTTCGATTTTACACCTTGAAAATCGAGATAAAGGGGTTATTCGTAAGCAATTTTCGGTGTCTGTTTTAGGTATTTTAGTTTCTTTTTGGGCATTAGCTCTATTTATGACGGGTTTACGCTATAGCCAAGAAGCCTTAGGTTGGGGAATACAGTTTCAAAGCCCCTGGTTTATTGGATTTATGGTGTTAGTGACGGCTATTTTTACCGCTAATTTATTTGGTCTATTTGAGTTACGTTTAAGTAGCAATATGAATACTAAAATGGCAACGGCTGGTGGGCAGGGATATGGTCGTCATTTTTGGGAAGGTGCTTTTGCTACTTTACTTGCTACCCCTTGTTCTGCACCATTTTTAGGTACCGCAGTCGCTTATGCTTTGATTGCTCCGTTAAGTGAGTTATGGCTTATTTTTACTGCATTAGGGATAGGAATGAGTTTGCCTTGGATCTTAGTGGCAATATTTCCATCTGTTGCAAAAGTGCTACCAAAACCCGGTAAATGGATGAATCGCCTAAGAGTTGTTTTAGGTTTTATGATGCTGTTGTCTAGCATTTGGCTTATTACACTTTTAATTCCTCATTTTGGGATGGCAATTGTTGCTGGCATTTTTATTGTTATTACTTTGCTTTTATTACTCGCAATTACACGGCACTATGACAAAAAAACGGCTCTTATTTCTACTGTAATTGCCTTATTTTTGGCGGGAAGTACTTATTTATTTGTTGCTCAACCAGAAAGCCATACACTTGCAGGTCAAGACTCGGTAAATTGGAAACCTTTATCTGAAGAAGCAATACATCAAGCCTTGGCTGATAATAAACGTGTGTTTGTTGATGTCACGGCAGATTGGTGTGTGACCTGCAAAGCAAACAAATACAATGTATTATTGCGAGAAGATATTCAGGCTGCACTGTCAGCACCTGATGTTGTTGCATTAAGAGGGGATTGGACTAAACCCTCTGATAAGATCACTCAGTTTTTAAAACAACGTGGTCAAGTTGCTGTACCTTTTAACCAAGTTTATGGACCTTGCCATAAAGATGGCGTGGTTTTACCCCCTCTTTTAAATAAAGATTCAACATTGACTGTTCTTTCAGAGGCTAAAGGAGCCCAATAATGAAAAAAACACTTTCTGCACTGGTTATTTCGTCATTACTTTTTGGTGCAAATGTGCAAGCCGCGGCATTAAGTGCTGATCAGGAAAAAGAAGTTCGCGCGCTGGTTCGTGATACATTAATCAAAAATCCAGAAATTCTGGAAGAAGCAATCACTGCATTACAAGCACAAAAAGCCGATGAGCAACAAGCACAATTTCGTACTGCATTAAAGGCAGAACACGACGCATTATATAACGATGCAGCAAGCCCTCGTATTGGTGCAAAAGACGCGAAGTTAGTGTTAGTTTCTTTTACTGATTATAACTGCCCATACTGCAAACGTTTCGATCCATTATTAGAACAAATCACAAAAGATTATCCAGAAGTAGCTGTGGTAATTAAACCATTACCATTTAAAGGCGAAAGTTCGGCCAAAGCTTCCCAAGCTGTGCTTTCTGTATGGAAAGAAGATCCAAAAGCGTTCTTAGCGTTACATCAACGTTTAATGCAGAAGAAAACAATGCTAGATAATGCAAGTATTGATGATGCAATGAAAACTACCAATACAAGCAAAGTAAAATTAACGGATGACAGCTTAAAAGCGTTACAAAATAACCTAGATCTTTCTCGTAAATTAGGTATTCAAGGTACACCTGCAACTGTTGTTGGCGATATGGTTATCCCAGGCGCCGTTGATTATGCTCAGCTAGAAGTGATTGTGAAAGAGCAACTGGCTAAAGTGAAAAAATAATGCGTAGTCGCTTACGAAAGTGGAGTAAAGAACTTATTGTTCTGGTGGTCATTTTCGGTATAGCCTCTTTCGCGATGGATTGGTGGCGACAACCTACGCCACCTTCTTTAACGAATTTACCTGAACTTTATACTGTTGATAATAAAGTTGTTTCATTAACAGAATTGAGTGCTGAAAAACCCTTATTAATCTATTTTTGGGCAACATGGTGTGGTGTTTGTAAACTAACAACACCCGCAGTAAATTCGTTAGCGCAAGATGGGTATAACGTGACATCAGTTGCGATCCGTTCTGGTGATAATGCAAAACTCGCACGTGGTATTCAGTCTAAAGAATTGGTCTTTCCTGTAATAAATGATAATCGAGGCGATATTTCTCAGCAGTGGGAAATTAGTGCAACACCTTCATTTGTTATTGTTTATAAAGGGGAGATGGTGGGCTTTACGAGTGGTTGGTCATCCTCATGGGGATTGAAACTACGTTTATGGTGGGCTTCTTTTTAAATCAGTTATCAGAATTTTAGTAAAGAAAAAATGATACCGGGTAAGCTGGCAATAAAGTAGATCACCTCATAAAAAACATTTTTACGTCTACGCTCAATTTTTGCTTCTTGAGTGTTTTGAGCTATTAACACTTTTTCATTGGCAATACGTTTTGAAGTATTAATATGTATCGGCACAATATTAATAGGGATAGCGGTTTGATTATTTTTATTTACAGGTGTTAATTGGGCTAATGTCCAACCATATTGATGTTGTTTATTTCCGAACGCATTTTGCTCAATAACATAACCGTAATAATCTTTACGAAAACCTTTTTCTTCGTTATCACTGGAAATCTTATGAGCATATTGCCAATAAGATTGAATATCGGCTGATGAATGAATTAATTGAGATAGTGCTGGTGGTTCAAGTAAGGAGACATTAAGGCGTTTAGATTCAACCTCTTGTTTTTGTTGAATATTAATCGCAGTTTTCCAATGCACAGGTACAATGGTTTTATCTTCAATAAGTTGATTAATTGACTCTGGGTGTTTTGATAATACCCAGCCAAATTCATGTTGTTGCCGATTGAACATTTGGCGTTGGATCCATTTATTTTCTTTATCTGTACGGAAACCCTTTGTTTCATTATCTGTTGATATTTTTTTAGCTCTTTGCCAAATAATATCGAGAATATGTTCAGGGTAATGTTCCATGATAAAGCCCTTTTATTAGAGAAAGCCCAACCTAATTAATATTAACTTAATAAGGTTGGGCTTTATTCATTTTAATTACGGCGTTTAATAAAGGCGATAATAAAAAATAATCCAACCAGTATCCACAATGGTGTATTACCCCATTTATAATAAGGGGTTAATCCTGTTGTTGGTGTCATTTTTTCCGCTAAAGCACCTTTTTCAAATTGAGGAAGTTGAGAAATTACATCACCGTTGGCGGCAATAAAGGCTGTAATACCATTATTTGTCGAACGTAATAATGGTCTTCCTAACTCAAGAGAGCGCATTCTCGCCATTTGAAAATGCTGCCAAGGGCCGATTGAATTGCCAAACCACGCATCATTAGAAATCGTTAATAAGAATCGTGTATCAGGTTTGAAATTAGCACGAACTTGCTCACCTAAAATAATTTCATAGCAGATAGCCGCGGTAATTTTGGCATCATTGATAGTCAGTTGAGGTTGTACATATTCGCCTTGGCTTAATGATGACATCGGTAAATTAAAGAAAGGTGCCAGTGGGCGTAATAGTGATTCTAATGGTACATATTCACCAAAAGGAACAAGGTGATGTTTATTATAGCGATCTGTGGCTGGATATTGATAAGCATAGTGTTCACCTAATGTGATGACACTATTATAGAAACGATAACCTTCTAATGTCGGCCGAGCATCAATAATTCCTGTCATTAAATGAGTATCTTGCTCTCTCAATTGCTTATCAAGCTCAGCTAAAAAGCCTTGCTGTTGAATTTCAATATCAGGGATCGCCGATTCAGGCCAAATAATAAGATTTGCATTACCAATAAAAGGACGGCTTAAAGTGAGATAGGTTTTTAGTGTACTTTCTAATGTACCGGGTTCCCATTTTAATGATTGCGCAATATTCCCCTGAACAAGTGCTATCTCTTGTGTTTCATCAGGTAATGGTTGATACCACTGATAAGATTTAAAGCTGATAGGCAGCACCAATAATAGGAGTGCTGCAACAAGGCTATAAATTGATTTTCGAAAGAGAGCAAATGCGATAAGGCCACTGATAACAGTCAGTAGCAACGTTATCATTGTGACACCAAAAATAGGTGCAATACCTTTTAATGGGCCGTCAATTTGGCTATAACCAAATTGTAACCATGGGAAACCCGATAATACCCAACCTCTTAAGAATTCTGTAATTTGCCATAGTGCGGGTGCAGCAAAAACAAATCGCCATAGAGTCGGGTTTGGGAAAAACTTATTTAATAAGCCGGCAAAAAGTAGGGTATAGAGTGATAAATAAAGTGCTAATAAAATCACTAAAAAGATATTTATTGCAAATGGCATACCGCCAAAATCAGCAATGCTGACATAAACCCAATTTACACCGGTGCCGAATAATCCAAAGCCCCAAGCAAAGCCAAGAAATGCACCTTGTCGGGTTGTACGTTGCGTGATTATCAGTAATAGGCCCAGCAGTGAAATTAAGGCCGCAGGCCAAAAGTTAAAAGGCGAAAACGCGAAGGTGCCGATAGCACCGAAAAAAACCGCCAGAAGGGCGCGAACCCACTGGCGGTTTAAGAAAGAGGTATTATTCATTTAGATCCTATGCATCATTACCTAGTTCAGGAATGGGCGCATCATCTGGGATATGCACATAAACCTGAATGATCTTACGGCTATCTGCCATAACAACTTTAAATTGGTAATTATCAATGGTAATAGTTTCACCACGAGCAGGAAGATGACCAAAGGCTTGCATAACTAAACCGCCAATAGTATCAACTTCTTCATCGCTGAAATGTGTACCGAACGCTTCATTGAAATCTTCTATCTGGGTTAAAGCTCGAACTGAGTAAGCATGGCGACTCAGTGGACGAATATCAATATCATCCTCATCGTCATACTCATCTTCAATTTCGCCTACGATAAGTTCTAGAATATCTTCAATTGTGACAAGCCCTGATACACCTCCAAATTCATCAATCACAATTGCCATATGATAGCGTTGTGAGCGGAATTCTTTTAATAGGCGATCGACCCGTTTACTTTCAGGTACAACAACCGCTGAACGTAAGACTTTATCCATACTAAATGGCTCTGCGTCAGTACGCATAAATGGCAGTAAATCTTTTGCCATTAATAAGCCTTCAATATGATCTTTGTCTTCGCTGATGACTGGGAAACGGGAATGTGCTGAATCAATAATTACATCTAAACATTCATCAAGAGTTTGATTACGTTTTAGTGTAACGATTTGGGAGCGTGGGATCATAATATCCCGAACACGCTGTTCAGCAATATCCATTACCCCTTCAAGCATGTCGCGGGTATCAGGATCAATTAATTCTTTCTGTTCAGAATCGCGGATAAGCTCCATCAGATCATCACGGTTTTTAGGTTCACCGTGGAACCACTGATTAAGCAGTGTGAGAAACCCTTTCTTAGGACCAGGGTTATCGTTACTCGAAGATTGGTCGTCGCTCATGGCGTTTTAACTATTTTTCCTCATTGAATGGTTAATTAGATATAGTATTTATCATAAAAATAAGAGAACTGTTACTCTTTTTCAATTAAATAGGGATCTGCATAACCTAAATTTTGTAAGATTTCTGTCTCTAAACCTTCCATTTCTTCGGCTTCATCATCTTCAATATGATCATAACCTAAAAGATGCAGACAACCATGAATAACCATGTGTGCCCAATGTTCTTCGACGGTCTTACTCTGTTCAACGGCTTCTTTTTCTACCACTTGTCGGCAAATAATCAAATCACCTAATAGAGGCAGTTCAATTTCAGGTGGTGCTTCAAAAGGAAAAGAAAGCACGTTAGTGGGTCTATCTTTACCGCGATAAGTGAGATTCAGTTCATGACTTTCTGCTTCATCCACAATGCGAATAGTCACTTCACTTACAGGTTGAAACTGCGGTAATACCGCTTCCAACCATGTCATAAACTGGGCTTCAGTAGGAAGCCCTTGTGTATTTTCACTAGCTACTTGTAAATCAAGGATAACTTCACTCATGATTTTCTCTCTGAAGCTTCTCTTTTTCTGCTTTGATAGCTTGGCGACGTTTTTGATCTTCCGTTTCCCAAGCTTCATAGGCGATAACAATTTTGGCAACCACAGGGTGGCGAACAACGTCTTCACTGTGGAAAAAGTTAAAACTTAAGTCATTCACATCGGATAAAACTTCGATGGCATGACGTAAGCCTGATTTATTGCCTCTTGGCAGGTCAATTTGGGTAATATCCCCAGTAACAACCGCTTTAGAATTAAAGCCAATACGCGTTAAGAACATTTTCATCTGTTCGATGGTGGTGTTTTGGCTTTCATCAAGAATAATAAAGGCATCATTGAGTGTACGCCCACGCATATAAGCGAGAGGAGCGACTTCAATGACATTACGCTCTATTAGTTTCTCAACTTTTTCAAAACCTAACATCTCAAATAACGCATCATAAAGTGGTCGTAAATAGGGATCGACTTTTTGACTTAAATCGCCCGGTAAAAAGCCCAGTTTTTCACCGGCTTCAACCGCAGGGCGTGTTAATAAAATACGACGCACTTCTTGACGTTCAAGAGCATCAACAGCGGCAGCAACAGCCAGATAAGTTTTCCCTGTACCGGCAGGCCCAATACCAAAAGTAATATCATGGGTTTGAATATTGGCAATATATTGTGCCTGATTCGGTGTACGAGGTTTTATCACACCTCGCTTAGTTCGAATATTGGTCGATTTCCCAAATTCAGGAACATGCTCATCACTTTGCTCAAGCACACGGCTTTCTTTGATTGCAAGGTGAATTTGTTCAGGGTCGATATCGGGGATCACGCCTTTAATTGGCGAGGTTTCCACATACAGGCGACGTAAAATTCCTGCTGCTGCATTGACACATAATGATTTACCCGTGAGTTTAAAACGGTTATCACGATGATTAATCTCGATACCTAAACGGCGCTCAAGTTGCTTAATATTATCGTCAAATGGACCACATAGGCTCATTAAACGGGCATTGTCAGCTGGCTCTAAGAAAATTTCTTGGGTCGCTACTTGTGCATGTGCTATTACTGTCACTGATTATCCTTTTGTTAAATCTGATTAATTAAGGTTGGTAAACACCTACCCCTAATTCATCTTCTTTACGAGTACGTGCAATGACGGATTCTGGTGATTCATGGATACGTAAATCCATTTGATCTTCCGTTCTAACCACTTTACCACGTAGGGAGTTGGCATAAACGTCCACAATCTCAACATCAACGAACTTACCAATCATATCCGGTGTACCTTCAAAGTTAACCACTCGGTTATTTTCAGTACGACCAGAAAGCTCCATCACATTTTTACGTGAAGGGCCTTCAACAAGAATACGTTGCACACTGTTTAGCATCGCTCGGCTAAAGTTCATGGCTTGTTGATTGATACGTTGTTGTAGCAGATATAAACGCTGTTTCTTTTCATCTTCGCTAACGTCATCAGGTAAGTCAGCGGCTGGCGTACCGGGACGAGCGGAATAGATGAAACTAAAGCTCATATCAAAATTAACATCTGCAATTAATTGCATCGTTTTTTCAAAGTCGTCTTGTGTTTCACCTGGGAAACCGATGATAAAGTCTGAGCTTATCAGAATACCAGGACGCGCTTTGCGTAATTTGCGAATGATGCTCTTATATTCAAGTGCCGTATGGTTACGCTTCATTAATGTTAGAATGCGGTCAGAACCACTTTGCACTGGTAAGTGTAAATAGCTGACTAATTCTGGTGTATCTTCATAAACTGCAACAATATCGTCAGTAAATTCGATAGGGTGGCTAGTAGTAAAGCGAACGCGGTCAATACCATCAATTGCTGCCACTAAGCGAATTAATTCAGCAAAGCTACAGATTTGACCATCAAAAGTGGCGCCACGATAGGCATTAACGTTTTGACCTAACAGGTTTACTTCGCGCACACCTTGTGCAGCTAATTGAGCAATTTCAAATAGCACATCATCACAAGGACGGCTAACTTCTTCACCGCGAGTGTAAGGAACTACGCAGAAAGAGCAGTATTTGTTACAGCCTTCCATGATAGAAACAAAAGCGGAAGGTCCATCAGCACGAGGCTCTGGCAGACGGTCAAATTTTTCGATTTCAGGGAAGCTGATATCGACAACTGGGCTTTTAGTACCTTTAACCTGGTTAATCATTTCAGGTAAGCGGTGTAAGGTTTGTGGTCCGAAGATAATATCGACACACTGCGCACGTTGACGAATGTATTCACCTTCTTGAGAGGCAACACAACCGCCAACGCCAATGATAATATCGGGTTTATTATCTTTAAAATATTTCCAACGTCCTAACTGATGAAAGACTTTTTCTTGTGCTTTCTCACGGATAGAACAGGTATTTAGCAGTAGAATGTCCGCATCTTCGGCGACATCGGTTAACTGATAACCGTGGGTGCTTTCGAGTAGGTCTGCCATTTTGGATGAATCGTACTCATTCATCTGACAGCCCCAAGTTTTAATGTACAGTTTTTTTATCGTCGACATTGTGTAAATCCGGTATTTTCAGTGAGACAATAGCTAATCACTGGAAAACGTTGCGTGTAATAAGCCAATAAGGCGGTTATTGTAGTCATTTGTGTGGTCAGTGACTAGAGTAAGTCGGCGCTAATTCTTTATGGCGTTTAGTTTAATCAAAATAAACAGAAACAGCGCTTACCTATTATTTAAAGTAATGAGTTATGGCATAACAATGATGAGTAATGTAAAAAACGATTTTGATGCAATCATCGCGGGTGGCGGGATGATTGGCGCTGCTGTTGCAATTGGGCTGGCGCAAGAAGGATTGCGTGTCGCAATGATTGAACGACAGTCTCCAGCACCTTTTGATGCGTCATCTCATCCTGATATCCGTATTTCTGCGATTAGCTGTGCGTCCGTTAGTCTATTAAAACAACTAGGTGCATGGCAACATGTTTTGGCTATGCGTTCTGCGCCTTATCTCACTCTTGAAACATGGGAAGAAGAAAACGCTCATGTTGTTTTTGATGCAAAAAGCTTAGGATTGCCCGAATTGGGGTATATGGTTGAAAACCGTATTTTGCAATTAGCGCTTTGGCAAGAAGCTGAACGTTATAGCAATATCACTTTATTATGCCCAAACAGTCTAAGTAAAATGATCTATTTAGATGATAAATGGAAGGTAACACTTTCTGATGGCAGTGAAGTGACCACAAATTTAGTGGTGGGTGCCGATGGTGCGAATTCTCAAGTACGCCAATTTGCAGGTATTGGTAGCAATGGCTGGCAATATCGCCAATCTTGTATGTTGATTACAGTAAAAACAGAATTACCACCAGAAAAGGGAACATGGCAACGTTTTTACCCTTCTGGGCCTCGTGCTTATTTACCGCTTTTTGATAACTGGGCTTGTTTGGTTTGGTATGACTCACCTGATCGAATTAGAAAACTGCAAAACATGTCGATGATGCAGTTAGAAAAAGAAATTCAACATGCTTTTCCTGAGCGATTAGGTAAAGCGACACCTATTGCAGCCGGTTCATTCCCATTAACGCGTCAACATGCAAGCCGTTATGTTGATAAAGGGATTATTTTGTTGGGAGATGCGGCTCATACCATCAATCCTTTAGCGGGGCAGGGCGTCAATTTAGGTTACCGTGATGTGGATTGTTTCTTAGACTTAGTGGCTGATGCCAAAAAACATTTTGAACCTTGGGATTCAATGGCGTTATTGAAGAAATATCAGCGTCGACGTATGCCTGATAACTTAGTGATGCAAGCGGGAATGGATGTTTTTTATCACGCCTTTAGTCACCAATTACCGGGATTAAAAGTTGTTAGAAATATCGGTCTTTTAGCAGCTCAACATGCAGGTAAGGCTAAAGAAGCGGCGCTACGTTATGCATTAGGCATTAAGTGATTTAAGTAATAAAGTAATGCGATGATCTCCCCAAAGAGAGCATCGCATTATCGCTAAGCGTTTAAGTGCTTTGCATGAAAGGCAATATGTTCGCCAATAAAACTTGCCACAAAATAGTAACTGTGATCGTACCCTTGATGTAAATTCAATTGATAAGGGAACTGTTTTTTGTCACAAACTTGCGCATATAATTCAGGTTTAAGCTGTTCTTGATAGAACGGATCATCAAGCCCGACATCAACACGCATAGGTAATACACTTTCTGCTTGGTTAATTAATTCAACCGCATCATATTGTTTCCACTGTGCCACATCATTCCCTAAATAGGCGCTAAACGCCTTTTTACCCCAAGGAACAATAGAGGGTGACACTATAGGAGAAAATGCCGACACGCTGCGATAGCGGGCTGAATTTCGTAAGGCAATCGTTAAGGCGCCATGTCCTCCCATTGAATGACCGCTAATTGCGCGTTTATCCGTGACAGGAAAGTGTGTTTCAATCAGTGTCGGTAGCTCATCAACAATATAGTCATACATCTTGTAATGTTCATTCCAAGGCGATTGGGTGGCATTAAGATAAAAGCCTGCACCTTGCCCTAGATCATAAACACTATCATCAGCGACATTTTCACCACGAGGACTGGTATCTGGCACAACTAAAATAATGCTATGTTGTGCCGCAAATTGTTGAGCACCAGCTTTAGTAATAAAATTTTGTTCATTACAAGTTAAACCTGATAACCAATATAAAACAGGGTATTTTTGCCCTTCTTCCATCGGAGGAAGATAGATGGCAAATTTCATCTCACAACTTAACGCCTTTGATGTATGTTGATAAACTTCTTGCCAACCACCAAAACAGGCGTGACGTTCAATCCTTTCCATTTTGACTCCTTTAAAAAACAAAGACAAACCGATGAGACATAGGTTTGAGGATGATTAATCGAAATGAATAACAGTGCGGATTGATTTACCTTCGTGCATTAAATCAAAAGCTTCATTAATTTTTTCTAATGGCAGTTTATGGGTAACAAAAGGTTTAAGTTCGATATTACCTTTCATTGCATCTTCAACCATGCCGGGTAATTGACTACGGCCTTTTACACCACCAAAAGCAGTACCTTTCCACGAACGACCCGTCACTAATTGGAAAGGACGTGTTGAGATCTCTTGTCCTGCACCTGCCACACCAATGATGACAGATTGACCCCAACCACGATGCGCACTTTCTAATGCGGCTCTCATCACATTGACGTTTCCGATACATTCAAAAGTATGATCAACACCCCATTGGGTCATTTCGACAAGGACTTGCTGGATAGGTTTATCGTAATCATTAGGATTTAGACAATCTGTCGCACCAAATTGACGTGCCAATGCAAATTTCTCAGGATTAGTATCAATGGCAAAAATACGGCCCGCTTTGGCTTGTCTTGCACCTTGCAGAACAGCAAGACCAATACCACCTAAACCAAAGACAGCGACTGAATCACCTTCTTGTACTTTTGCCGTATTGTGAACTGCACCAATACCTGTTGTTACACCACATCCTAATAAACAGACTTCTTCGTGATTAGCTTCAGGATTAATTTTTGCTAGTGAAACTTCAGCAACAACGCTGTATTCACTAAAGGTAGAACATCCCATGTAGTGATAAATAGGTTGTCCATTATAGGAAAAGCGTGTTGTTCCATCAGGCATTAAGCCTTTTCCTTGTGTTGCTCTGACTGCAACACATAAGTTTGTTTTGCCTGATTTACAAAATAGGCATTCACCGCATTCTGCTGTGTACAGGGGAATAACATGATCGCCAGGTTTTACGCTAGTGACGCCTTCACCTACTTCAACAACAACGCCTGCGCCTTCATGACCAAGAATTGCTGGGAAGACGCCTTCAGGATCATCACCTGAGAGCGTAAAGGCATCTGTATGGCAAACGCCTGTGTGGCTAATTTTTATGAGCACTTCGCCAGCTTTTGGTGGCATCACATCAACTTCAACAATTTTTAAAGGCTCTCCTGGTCCAAATGCGACCGCAGCACGAGATTTCATGGTGTATCCTTTTTTTGTTATTAACGCAGGTAAGTGCGGATAAGTGAAATGGCATCATTAACGGAATTTTTTTGATCTTCAGGAGAAGCGACAGCATCCATTAGACCTTCACGTAAATGACTTTCGAGTACACCTGCCATTAGGCCATTGATAGCGCCCCGAATGGCAGCAATTTGTTGTAATACCTGACCGCATTCATTTTCATTTTCAAGAGCAGTTTCTAATGCAAGAAGTTGCCCTTTGATTTTTCTCACGCGAGTTAACGCGGCTTTTTTTTCTGCTGGTGAGTGTGGCATATATAATCCTTAAATATACTATAGGGGAGTATAGTATTTGAGTGAATATATGTACAGAGAGATCAAAAAGGCTTGGAAAAATAAAGATGGAATTAAAAAAATCGTTTTGAATGCAGGAAAGTAAAGAGAAGTACAAAGGGAGAAATTGTGTTTAGGGAAAATAGGATCGCAGAAACAAAAAAGACCCGCTATTGCGAGTCTTAATCGTTGATTTCGTGATAAACACGTTAATAATCAATGGTGCGGAAGGCGAGACTTGAACTCGCACACCTTGCGGCGCCAGAACCTAAATCTGGTGCGTCTACCAATTTCGCCACTCCCGCAACAACTTGGAGAAAAAAAGACTCGCTTTGCGAGTCTCTCTTTCAAAATATGGCTGGGATACCAGGATTCGAACCTGGGAATGCCAGGATCAAAACCTGGTGCCTTACCGCTTGGCGATATCCCAAAAAATGGTGGCTATGACGGGATTCGAACCTGTGACCCCAACATTATGAGTGTTGTGCTCTAACCAGCTGAGCTACATAGCCATATTGAATCTAGCGAAAGATGGCTGGGATACCAGGATTCGAACCTGGGAATGCCAGGATCAAAACCTGGTGCCTTACCGCTTGGCGATATCCCATCCGCTAATTCAATTGTCAACACACTAATTTATCAGAAATATGGCTGGGATACCAGGATTCGAACCTGGGAATGCCAGGATCAAAACCTGGTGCCTTACCGCTTGGCGATATCCCAACTGATAAATTCTTGACGAGGTTAAAATGGTGCGGGAGGCGAGACTTGAACTCGCACACCTTGCGGCGCCAGAACCTAAATCTGGTGCGTCTACCAATTTCGCCACTCCCGCAAAAAAGATGGTGGCTATGACGGGATTCGAACCTGTGACCCCAACATTATGAGTGTTGTGCTCTAACCAGCTGAGCTACATAGCCATCTTTTTTTTGCATAACCTTCGTCGGCGTTGCGGGGCGCATTATGCGTATTACAGACAAATCCGTCAACTGCTTTTTGCATTAATTTTCGAGAAACGTGTCCGTTTGCTCGATGGTTAATCATTTTGTCGAAAAAAGATCCAAAAAACAACCTTGTTGATAAAAAATATACTCAAAAATAAGAGAGTGTAAAGTGTGAATAAAAAGAAAAAACAAAGCAGTAAGAAGAGAGGAGATGAATAAACACTATTAAAATGTAGAGATAAAAAGGTATAAAAAAAGAAATGTAGTGAGAAAATCACGCAACATTTCTTTTTCTTAATCTATTACTGTTTGAAATTTAGACTCATTTTTCTATTTAACTAAGAAAAAGTATGTATTTAACTCAAAAAGTATAATTTATCAGCAATAACTTACTTTTCTAATAGCTGTTGAAGCAATTCTCCGTTAAGCATTGCTCGTTTAGTTAATGCAAAAGCCCCTATTGCAGAACGATGATCAAGCTCTGATGTGACTACAGGAAGCTCTTCTCTAAATTCTTTTAAGACCTGCGTATTAATACAACTTTGAATGGACGGTAGCAAAATTTCAGCAGCTTCGGTTAATTCACCCGCTAAGACAACTTTTTGTGGGTTAAATAAGTTAATTGCGATCGCAATGGCTTTACCCAAATGTAGGCCAACTTGTTTAATTGTTTCCACGGCTAATGGATCATTTTTAACTGCCGCATGACAGATATCTTGGATTTGACATTGTGTCGATGATAAATATTGACTTGGGTAGCCTTGCTCTAATTGATAGCGTACTTTGGCTTCAATTGCTGTATTGGATGCAATTGTTTCTAAACAGCCAAAATTACCACAATGACAACGCTCGCCTAGAGGGTCTATTTGAATATGGCCAATTTCCCCAAGGTTACCGCGCTGATTGAGGAGAATTTTATTATTAATAATAACCCCGGCACCCGCACCACGGTGAATCCGCACTAATAGCGAATCTTCACAATCTCTGGTAGCACCAAAATAGTTTTCAGCTAATGCGAGGCTTCGAATATCATGACCAGCATAACATGGAAGGCTAAAGCGTTTTTCAAGACTGTTTACTAAAGCCCAATTATCCACTTTCATATGAGGCATATAGCGAACAACGCCTTTATTGGGATCAACAAGGCCGGGTAAGATCACAGAAATTGAAATCAGCTCACGAATACGACGTTGATTTTGTTTAATAAAATCATCAATTGCATTAATAAGCAGAGCTTCAACTTCATTTTGTGTGCTCTGTTCTATGGGATAGTGTTGCTCAATAATGACCTTACCACTCAGATCATAGAGTGCGACAGTCGCATCATTGCGTCCTAGTCGCACACTGACGGTATTAAAATTACGGTGTTCAACAATGATGGAAATCGCACGGCGTCCACCTGTTGATGCTTGTTGGTCAACTTCTTTAATCAGTCCACGTTCAAGCAACTGACGAGTAATTTTAGTCACACTGGCAGGTGCTAGTTGGCTTTGTTCGGCTATTTGGATACGGGAAATGGGCCCGTGTTGATCAATCAGTCGATACACAATCGCACTGTTAAGTTGTTTAACAAGATCGATATTGCCAATTTGCGTTTCAGTGTTGTTATGACTCATCAGCATATACATCCATTAGTTATCAGTTATTTCAATACCATTGACAAATGTTGTGCAAAGGTTGAAGTCCTTGTCAAAAGAAGCGAGATTAGCAATTTTTCCTGCTTCAATTGTACCGAGTTCTTTTTCTATCCCAATCGCACGAGCGGGATAAAGTGTAGCCATTCGTAATGTTTCATCTAATGGAATACCTACATGAATCACGCTATTTTTAATCGCGCCAATCATGGTAAGTGATGATCCACTTAATGTGCCATCAGCATCGACACACAATCCATTACGATAATATATGGTTTTTCCTGCAAAAACGAAGCTATCCATCTCATTTTTATTAGGATCAAGCCCCGCAGGCGCAGTTGCATCTGTGACTAATAGTAATTTATCGCCTTTTAAACGTTTACTATTGCGAATATTAGCCCATGAAACATGCATACCATCAGCAATAATACCTGCATAAACCTCAGGTGTATCATAAATAGCGCCAACAAGGCCAGGGCCTCTGCCTGTAATATAAGGCATTGCATTATAAAGATGGGTCGATAATGAAATTCCATTACGGAATCCTTTACGAGCTTCTTCATAAGTCGAATTGGAATGGCCTGCCGAAACAATGATACCTGCTTTGATTAATTGACGAACATACTTTTCATCAACCATTTCTGGTGCAAGGGTGATTTTAGCGATGACATCAGCGTTATCGCACAAATAGCTAATCATCTGAGCACTTGGTTGACGAATAAATTGCGGATCATGTGTCCCTTTTTTAATCACATTGATGTAAGGGCCTTCTAAGTGTAATCCCAGTACTTTGTTTTCATGTTTTTTCATGTAGGCGCGAGTTGCTTCGATGCCTATCTTCATCAATTCATCAGAACAGGTAATTAGTGTTGGTAAATAACTGGTACAGCCTAAACGCTCATTTGCTTTTTGCATGGTTTCTAGCGTTTCAACGGTGACATTTTCTGGTGTGTCATTAAATTGCACGCCACCACAACCATTAACTTGTAAATCGATAAAACCGGGAGAGACAATTGCACCTTTCATATCACGAACAGTGATATCTTTTGGCAGTTGATCCTGTGGGCAAACCTGCTCAATACGGGAGCCGTTAATAATAATGGCGTGATTTTCTAAACGGTCGTAACCTGTATAAATAACAGCATTTGTTAAGGCAAACATACCTTTGTCTCCTGATAAGGGAAGTCAATCTAAAAAAAGCCGATATCAGCCAGTAAATTCTGGCTGATAAGTAAGAGAGCTTAGCCTTTTCCACTACTTAATCAGTAGGTACTTATTTTACTAAACTTAGTCTTGGTATTTTTGACACTCTTGCGCTTCAATTTGTTGGAAATAACGCAATGTTTTAACTCGTAATTCCATTGTGGCAGGATCATCACACACTATAATTGCTTTCGGATGAAGCTGGACACAGGAAATTGTCCATAAATGGTTAACTGCACCTTCGGTGGCGGCATGCACAGCCTGCGCTTTATTAAAACCTGTTGCCAAAATCATTAATTCTTCAGCGTCTAATAATGTGCCTACACCGACAGTTAGTGCGTATTTAGGAACATGATTAACATTATTGTCGAAGAAACGTGAATTTGCTAAACGGGTGTCTTCGGTGAGCGTTTTCATACGAGTGCGTGAAGAGAGTGATGACGCAGGTTCATTAAATGCAATGTGACCGTCGTTACCTACACCGCCCATAAACAGATTGATTTTACCATAAGACTTTATTTTAGCCTCATAACGTGCACATTCTGCTTGTGGATCTTCTGCGTTGCCGTTTAATAAATTGATATTTTCATCTTTAATATCAATATGATTAAAGAAGTTTTCATACATAAATGTACGATAACTTTGTGAATGATCTGATGGAATACCAACATATTCATCCATATTGAATGTCACAACGTGTTGAAAACTGACTTTTCCAGCACGGTGTAATTCAATTAACTCTTTATATGTCGCCAATGGCGTGCCACCAGTTGGTAAACCAAGCACGAAAGGGCGATCTGCAGTTGGATTAAATGCGTTGATCTTTTCAACGATGTAATTTGCAGACCACTTACCAACTTGTTTTGCCGTGGATAGGGGGATTAACCTCATAGTAACCTCTTAGAAAAAAGACAAATCTGATAATTCAGGAACATGTTATTTCATTGTGTGATTATCAGTGGCTCATCTATAACACGAATTTCTTTTCATTTTTAGTCGATGACTCAATTGTCCCGCCAAAAGATATTTTTAATCATAAAATAAGCTTTCTGACTTAGCCAGCATTTCAGCTAAAAAATATACGATATTGGTGACTTCAATCACAAATTATGACTAATTAATTTGCGATACGAAATAATTTTTTTAGACTGAAAATGGAATTAAATAATTAGCTCATCAATTTTTTTATAAAATATGAATGAGTATGAATAAGATCCCGTATAGGGGCTATCCAAGGGGGAGTTTGTGAATATTTTAAGTTATCTGCAGAAGATAGGACGGGCACTAATGGTGCCTGTTGCTACATTACCTGCAGCTGCAATTCTGATGGGGATTGGCTACTGGATTGATCCAGTAGGCTGGGGTAGCGATAACGCGCTTGCTGCCTTACTTATCAAATCTGGTGCTGCTATCATCGAAAACATGTCAGTCTTATTTGCCATTGGTGTCGCTTATGGCATGTCAAAAGACAAAGACGGTGCTGCTGCTCTAACGGGTTTTGTGAGTTTCTTGGTGGTCACAACACTTTGTTCGCCAGCAGCTGTGTCTATGATCAAGGGGATCCCATTAGAGGCTGTACCTGCCGCATTTGGTAAAATAGAGAACCAATTTGTGGGGATTTTAGTGGGTGTGCTTTCAGCGGAACTTTATAACCGTTTTAGCCAAGTAGAATTGCCTCTTGCACTTTCATTCTTTAGTGGTCGACGTTTAGTTCCTATTTTAGCGTCATTCCTCATGATCATCGTTGCCTTTATTTTGATGTATATCTGGCCTGTTATTTATGGCGGATTAGTCAGCTTCGGTGAAAGTATTAAAGATATGGGGGCATTAGGTGCCGGTATTTACGCATTCTTTAACCGTTTATTAATTCCTGTTGGTCTACACCACGCATTGAACTCTGTATTCTGGTTTGACGTTGCGGGTATCAATGATATTCCTAATTTCCTTGCTGGTCAGAAATCTATTGATGCTGGTTTAGCGACAGTCGGTGTAACTGGTCGTTATCAAGCGGGTTTCTTCCCTGTCATGATGTTTGGTTTACCCGGTGCTGCACTGGCGATTTATCACTGTGCACGTAAAGAAAATAAAGCAAAAGTTGCTGGTATTATGATGGCGGGTGCATTTGCTGCATTCTTCACAGGTATCACTGAACCGCTTGAATTCTCATTTATGTTTGTTGCACCAGTGCTTTATGTTATTCACGCATTCTTAATGGCAATTTCTGTTTATATTGCTGCTAGTATGGAGTGGATTTCAGGGTTTGGCTTTAGTGCAGGCTTAGTGGATATGTTCTTATCATCTCGTAACCCACTTGCTGTACACTGGTATATGTTGATTGTCCAAGGTATTGTGTTTTTCTTTATCTATTACGGTATTTTCCGTTTCACTATTACGAAATTCAATCTAAAAACACCAGGCCGTGAAGATGAAGTGTCTGATGATGAAACCGCAGATGGTTATGATGAAGATATCACAACAGCCCCTGCGAATAGCAAAGCAGGCATCCAGCAAGAAGCTCGTCAATATATCGCCGCTATTGGTGGCTCTGATAATTTAACGGGTATCGATGCTTGTATTACTCGCCTACGCCTCAATGTAAAAGATTCTTCTGTAGTTAATGATGCATACGCAAAACGTTTAGGTGCATCAGGTGTTATTCGTTTAAATAAACAAAGTGTTCAAGTGATTGTGGGTACGCGTGCAGAACTTGTGGCTAACGCAATGCGCGATGTATTAACACAAGGCCCAGTTGCCGCTTATGAAGGTACATCTACTTCAACCGTGTCTACTGAAAAAACACCTATAAAACAAGCTAATGCTAATGCAAAAGTATTACTTGAAATGATTGCGCCTTTTGATGGTGAAGTTGTAGCATTAAAAGATGTGCCTGATGAAGCTTTCTCAAGTGGTGTTGTAGGGGATGGGCTTGCGATTAAACCAACCTCTAATATTGTAATGGCACCTGCAACAGGCTCGGTTGTTAAGATTTTTGATACTAACCATGCATTTTGTATTGAAACCGATAATGGTGTTGAAATCATCGTTCATATGGGGATTGATACTGTCGCATTAGGCGGTAAAGGCTTTAAGCGTTTAGTTGAAGAAGGTGCGAACGTTAAAGTCGGTCAACCTATCTTAGAATTAGATCTTGAATATCTGAACGCTAATGCTAAATCGATGATAAGTCCTGTGATTGTAAGCAATATTGATGATTTTGATAAAATTGCTGAACAAGTTACAGGTGATGTGGTTGGAAATAAAACCGTTATCTACAAAGTATTAAAATAAATTCTATACAGATATTTAATCCTCTATAAAGAGATGGTTAAATAAGACGATAAAACGGGGAGTCTTTCAAACTTCCCGTTTTTTTATCTCTATTTTGATAAATATCTCAGGGGTGTATTTAGCTAAGGTATTTATGAAACCTGCTTATTGGATTATAGTGGGTTAATTATGCGTTTTGCTTTGAGGAAAAAATGACCATGAATGAGGCAGATGCCCGCCCAACTAACTTTATTCGTCAAATAATTGACGAAGATCTGGCAACAGGGAAACATGATAGCGTGCATACGCGTTTCCCACCTGAACCTAATGGCTATCTTCATATCGGCCATGCGAAATCAATTTGTCTGAATTTTGGTATTGCTAAAGATTACCAGGGTAAATGTAATTTACGTTTTGATGATACCAATCCAGTAAAAGAAGATATTGAGTACATCAACTCAATTCAAAAAGATGTTCAGTGGTTAGGTTTCCAATGGGAAGGTAGCGTTCATTACTCCTCAGATTATTTTGATCAACTCTATCAATATGCGATTGAGTTGATTAATAAAGGCTTAGCTTATGTCGATGAGTTGAGCGCTGAAGAAATTCGTGAATATCGCGGTACATTAAAAGAGCCAGGTAAAAACAGTCCTTATCGTTCACGTAGCGTAGAAGAGAACTTAGCACTGTTTGAAAAAATGCGTGCTGGTGGCTTTGAAGAAGGTAAAGCGTGTTTACGTGCGAAAATTGATATGGCATCACCATTTATTGTTATGCGTGATCCGGTGCTTTATCGTATTAAATTCGCTGAACACCACCAAACTGGAAATAAATGGTGCATTTATCCAATGTATGATTTTACCCACTGTATCTCAGATGCTTTGGAAAATATCACTCATTCTTTATGTACGTTAGAATTCCAAGATAACCGTCGTTTATATGATTGGGTGCTGGATAATATCACTATCCCTTGTCATCCTCGTCAATATGAATTCTCTCGTCTTAACCTTGAATATACTGTGATGTCAAAGCGTAAGCTGAATCAGCTTGTGACAGAAAACATCGTCAATGGTTGGGATGATCCTCGTATGCCAACCATTTCAGGCTTACGTCGTCGTGGTTATACTGCAGACTCTATTCGTGAATTCTGTTTACGTATTGGTGTAACGAAACAAGAAAATAATGTTGAAATGGCTGCATTAGAATCTTGTATTCGTGATGATTTAAACGAAAATGCACCTCGTGCAATGGCTGTTATCGATCCAGTTCGTTTAGTGATTGAAAATATGCCAGAAGGCGAAGAGATTTTAACTGCGCCGAATCACCCTAATAAACCGGAAATGGGAACGCGTGAAGTGCCATTTAGCCGTGAAATTTATATTGATCGTGCTGACTTCAAAGAAGAAGCAAACCGCCAATATAAACGTCTGGTGCTAGGTAAAGAAGTCCGTTTACGTAATGCTTATGTGATTAAAGCAGAACGTGTCGAAAAAGACGAACAAGGCGAAATTACGACCATTTACTGTACTTATGATGCTGAGACTTTAAATAAAGATCCTGCTGATGGTCGTAAAGTAAAAGGTGTTATTCACTGGGTAAGTATTCCACATGCTGTTCCTGCTGAAATACGTCTGTATGACCGTCTGTTTAGCGTACCAAACCCAGCGGCAGAAGATGATTTCTTATCAACAATTAACCCTGAATCTTTAGTTATTCGTGAAGGTTTTGTTGAACGTAGCTTAAAAGATGCAGCTATCGAAAAAGCGTATCAATTTGAGCGTGAAGGCTACTTCTGTGCTGATAAGCTATCAACAGCGGATAAGTTAGTGTTTAACCGTACAGTAGGCTTACGTGACACTTGGGCTAAGATTTCTCAACAAGGTTGATTTAAACCTTATTTTGAGTCGCAATAGTTAGCACCAAAATTAATAGAATGCTCGGTAATTAGTTATCGAGCATTTTTTTATCTGTTTTTTTTCTAATTTTGTACAATTTTTCATCTATTTATATTTAGTATTTATTCTTTTAGGATCAATTAATCTCAAGTTTTTCATTCCAAACGATAACTTTTTATTTATTTCATTTGAAATAATTAACTTGTTATCACTTTATTCTTCCGTTTTTTCATAACATTTCATTCAATAAGACTGTAGTAAGAAAAGTGTGATTTAAAGCACATATTTTACAACGTTAAAAAAGCTTATTTATAAGCACTACTTATTATTCCTTTTAATAAAAACGAAATCTAATATCGTTTAAAGATTAGTCTAAAAAATTAAATAAAATCAATTTGTTATGTTTATTTTTAATGAGGGGTTATAAAAGCAAGAAAATGAAACGATCATTTAGTTATGTGCCCTTGGTCATATTTTGATAAAAATTCTTTTTTTTTGGTTGATAATTCGCGTCGCGAAAAATATGCTGTTTCTAACCTAATTTAGGTTTTTTCCCCACTTGGGGTTTTATATTTGGAAATAGGCATTGTGCTTATTTCTTTTTTAGTCAAAGTCAAAGAGGAAACAATGCTATGGTTATGCAACATGCTAAACCAGGCAGGGTGGCACTTGCCGTTATGGGCGCATTGCTTGTAACTGCACTACCTGCAAAAATGTCTCATGCTGAAGGATTTATTGATGACTCAACCTTAACAGGTGGTCTTTTTTATTGGCAACGTGACCGTGATAGAAAAGAGTTAACACCAAATAGTCCTGATTACGGTAAATACAAAGCCAACCTACACCATTCTACTTTCAACGCTAATCTAGACTTCTCATCAGGTTACCTAGGTGATTTTATTGGTATTGATTTAGCTGCCTTTGGTGCGGCTGAATTGAATAATAGTGGCCCTGCTGCACCTAATGAAATCGGTTTTAGTGATGCAAAAAGTCGCTGGGATGAAAAATGGACTGGCGATCGCAGTGGTATGAGCGTTTATAAAGCAGCTGCGAAATTCAAATTAGGCAACTTCTGGGCACAAGGTGGGTATATTCAACCTAAAGGCCAAAGTTTATTGCGTCCACATTGGAGCTTCTTACCAGGAACTTACCGCGGTGCTGAAGCTGGTGCAGTCTTCGATTTCGATAAAAGTGGTGAATTATCTTTCTCCTATATGTGGACAGATGAATACAAAGCACCATGGTATCGGAATATGTATAACTTCCGTAAAGCTGATCTAGAAACGAATATCAGCTATCTTCACTCTTTCGGCGCCAAATATGATTTTAAAAACAGTCTTGTGTTAGAAGCTGCATTTGGTCAGGCTGATGGTTATATCGATCAGTATTTTGGTAAAGTTTCTTATGATTTCCCAATTGCTGACAATGCATTAAGAACGTCTTACCAATTCTACGGTGCTAAAGATAAAGTGACCGGTGGTGGCGTTAATGATGTTTATGATGGGCTGGCATGGTTACAAGCACTGACTTTTGGTTATACCTACAATGTATTTGACTTCAAAGTAGAAGGAACATGGGTTAAAGCTGAAGGTAATCAAGGTTATTTCTTACAACGTATGACTCCGGGTTGGGCGACATCAAATGGTCGTCTTGATGTGTGGTGGGATGGTCGTTCTGACTTTAACGCCAACGGTGAAAAAGCACTTTATGCGGGTGTAATGTACGACCTGAAAAATTGGGATCTATCTGGCTGGGCGGTAGGTACTTCTTATGTTTATGCATGGGATGCTAAACCAAGTGGTAAAGCCATTTATGATCAAGGTCAGCGCATCAGAGAAAGTGCGTGGAATGCGGATATTATGTATACGGTTCAAGAAGGTCGCGCTAAAGGGACACTCTTTAAGCTTCATTATACCCGTTATGATAACCATTCCGATATCCCAAGTTATGAAGGTGGTTTTGGTAATATCTTCCAAGATGAAAAAGACGTTAAATTTAACATAATTATGCCATTTACTATTTTCTAATATCAGAGTGAGGATAAAGTGTATTAATTGCACTTTATCCTGAATAAAAATAAAAAGCTAAATACGATTACGATAAGTAAAAATAACTAATAGAAAGAGTAGGGATAAATTAAAAAGAATAAATATTATTCTCAAAAATTAGCCTCGTTAATAAAGTGAAGTTGTCAGCAGTAGTAAAAAGTAGAAGTAAAGTCGTCATGTCATGTTATGTCGTCTGAGATAAATGTGAGTGGGTTATGTTTATCTCTTGAGCTTCAGTTATTTCGCAAAATTTGCGTAAGGTATTTACCCTAAAAGGCAGTCAGAGTGGGTATCGTAGTGGGGGGTAAATACCTTTATTTTTAAATCCTTTCTTTTTCGTCCTTTTCATCCTTGTGCGTTTTTTCATTCTATGGCAAATTTCTTCTCATTCATTTTATCTCTCCTTAATTTATTATTCTGCATTGAATACTATTTAATAATGCACGTTTTCAGGAAGAAGCATGTTAAAGCGATTGGATGATTTTTTATTAGAACCACCATTGAAGCCTTTTAAAGGTATAAAACGATTTATTGTTGAATTTCTTTTTTTTGGTGTGAAAGAAGCGCGTTCTTGTTTATTTGCGGGATTTTTCTTTTTTATTTTATTTGTAACACCAAGTAAAGGAATATTAGGAATACCTCGTTATGACGTTTTACTTATTCTCGCTATTGCTTTCCAATTATGGATGGTATGGGGAAAACTCGAAACATGGGATGAATTAAAAGCGATCTGTTTTTTCCACATTGTTGGTTTTGTGATGGAATTATTTAAAACATCAGCGGCAATTGGATCGTGGAAATACCCTGATTTTGCTTACACTAAATTGTGGGAAGTCCCTTTATTTACAGGGTTTATGTATTCCGCGGTAGGAAGTTATTTAATTCAAGCATGGCGTTTTTTAAAAGTACGAATTGAACATTATCCACCTTATTGGATGGCAACTTTGGTTGCGCTCGCTATCTATATTAATTTCTTTTCTCATCACTTTATCGGTGATTATCGCTGGTATTTAACTGCCTTTATTTTAGGTCTTTATGCCCGTAGTGTGGTTTATTTTACGCCTTATGATACAGAGCGAAAAATGCCACTATTATTGGCTTTTGTTCTGATAGGTTTCTTTATTTGGCTTGCTGAGAATTTCGGTACATTTTTTGGCGTATGGCAATATCCTAACCAAATTGGTGCTTGGTCTGCTGTACATGCAGGAAAATGGGGCTCTTGGTCACTGTTAGTCATTGTTACATTTACTATCGTGGTTCATTTAAAACATATTAAACACAGTATCAGTGTGGCTAAGTAGAGTTATCCTCGGATTTTAGTGACTAGTCCTGATATAGGTTGACAACTTTTCAGGCATAAAACGCTCGATGTACTTCATCGGGCGTTTTATAGTTTAACGATAAGTGTGGCCGTTTTTCATTATAGAGTTGAATTGATTCTTCTACTAATTTTCTTGCTTGTTCCAGATTACTCGGTTTTATCAGTAGATACTCCATTTTTAATATTCCATTAATTCGTTCTGCTAAGGCATTTTGATAACAATCATACCCATCAGTCATAGAACATTGAATATTATGCTCTTTATGTATCTTCTGATATTCCGAAGAACAATACTGTATCCCTCGATCTGAATGATGGATTAACGAAGTTGTCGAAGTCCGTTTTTTTAACGCCTGAACCAACGATTTCTTCACTGAACTTGTTTTCATATTGTTATCTAAATGATATCCCACGATTTTTCGTGAATACGCATCCGTAATTAAACTTAAATAAGTATCACCTTCATGCGTCGATAAATAGGTAATATCTGCCACCCAAAGCTGTTCTGGTTGTGTGGGGATAAACCCTGACTTAATTAAATTTGGATGCCGATGAAAACGATGATGGCTTAAGGTTGTTCGATGATAAGCCCGTTTATTAGGCACCAGTAACTGATG
>NZ_JAABLX010000052.1:0-99721 GCF_009915245.1 Proteus sp. G2669
TTAGGTAAGGAGGTGATCCAACCGCAGGTTCCCCTACGGTTACCTTGTTACGACTTCACCCCAGTCATGAATCACAAAGTGGTAAGCGCCCTCCCGAAGGTTAAGCTACCTACTTCTTTTGCAACCCACTCCCATGGTGTGACGGGCGGTGTGTACAAGGCCCGGGAACGTATTCACCGTAGCATTCTGATCTACGATTACTAGCGATTCCGACTTCATGGAGTCGAGTTGCAGACTCCAATCCGGACTACGACAGACTTTATGAGTTCCGCTTGCTCTCGCGAGGTCGCTTCTCTTTGTATCTGCCATTGTAGCACGTGTGTAGCCCTACTCGTAAGGGCCATGATGACTTGACGTCATCCCCACCTTCCTCCGGTTTATCACCGGCAGTCTCCTTTGAGTTCCCGCCATCACGCGCTGGCAACAAAGGATAAGGGTTGCGCTCGTTGCGGGACTTAACCCAACATTTCACAACACGAGCTGACGACAGCCATGCAGCACCTGTCTCAGAGTTCCCGAAGGCACTCCTCTATCTCTAAAGGATTCTCTGGATGTCAAGAGTAGGTAAGGTTCTTCGCGTTGCATCGAATTAAACCACATGCTCCACCGCTTGTGCGGGCCCCCGTCAATTCATTTGAGTTTTAACCTTGCGGCCGTACTCCCCAGGCGGTCGATTTAACGCGTTAGCTCCAGAAGCCACGGTTCAAGACCACAACCTCTAAATCGACATCGTTTACAGCGTGGACTACCAGGGTATCTAATCCTGTTTGCTCCCCACGCTTTCGCACCTGAGCGTCAGTCTTTGTCCAGGGGGCCGCCTTCGCCACCGGTATTCCTCCACATCTCTACGCATTTCACCGCTACACATGGAATTCTACCCCCCTCTACAAGACTCTAGCCAACCAGTTTCAGATGCAATTCCCAAGTTAAGCTCGGGGCTTTCACATCTGACTTAATTGACCGCCTGCGTGCGCTTTACGCCCAGTAATTCCGATTAACGCTTGCACCCTCCGTATTACCGCGGCTGCTGGCACGGAGTTAGCCGGTGCTTCTTCTGCGGGTAACGTCAATTGATAAAGGTATTAACTTTATCACCTTCCTCCCCGCTGAAAGTACTTTACAACCCTAAGGCCTTCTTCATACACGCGGCATGGCTGCATCAGGCTTGCGCCCATTGTGCAATATTCCCCACTGCTGCCTCCCGTAGGAGTCTGGGCCGTGTCTCAGTCCCAGTGTGGCTGATCATCCTCTCAGACCAGCTAGAGATCGTCGCCTAGGTGAGCCATTACCTCACCTACTAGCTAATCCCATATGGGTTCATCCGATAGCGCAAGGTCCGAAGAGCCCCTGCTTTGGTCCGTAGACGTCATGCGGTATTAGCCACCGTTTCCAGTAGTTATCCCCCTCTATCGGGCAGATCCCCATACATTACTCACCCGTCCGCCGCTCGTCAGCAAGAAAGCAAGCTTTCTCCTGTTACCGCTCGACTTGCATGTGTTAGGCCTGCCGCCAGCGTTCAATCTGAGCCATGATCAAACTCTTCAATTAAAAGTGTTTGATGCTCAAAGAAATCGAAAACTTAGCTATTCATAAATGAATTTACTTTTGTTGTTCACTCTTCAAGACTTGATACATCTAATATTTTAGAAGATATCGTCTCTGCGAGTGCCCACACAGATTGTCTGATAATTTGTTAAAGAGCAGTGCAACATTCGCTGCCGTTTCCGGTCTTCTGCGTTGTTGCGAGGAGGCGTATATTACGTTATTCCTCTGAAGAGTCAAGAGTTTTTTCAAACTTTTTTCTTTTCCCTTCGCTGTCCTTCGTGGCTGTTGTCAGCTCATCGTCGGTCAGTGGATGCGCATTATAGGGAGTTTTCTGAATGTGACAAGCATTATTTTAAAAAAACTTTCCGACAGCGTACTTAATAATCAAATCGGTCTTCTTGGTGTAAATAGTAGACAATCATTGTGTAAAAAAGTTTCAAATATAAAAAAAACACCATTTGCAGATTATCTTTATTCTTCCTTACAAAAACACAAACCATAAAAAAGAGGCTTATATAAGCCTCTTTTTCTGTTTCACAGTTATCTCTTATAATAGAAAAGATGCTCTATTACTGTTTTGCAATTATCTTATTATCATCTAAATCTAAGATAATCTCTTTGCCTGGTAATAACTTACCTGACAAAATATCTTGAGCCAGTGGGTTTTCAACCTCTTGTTGGATAGCTCGTTTCAATGGACGAGCACCATAAATTGGATCAAAACCAACTTCACTCAATTTTTCTAATGCCGCACCTGTAATAGTGACGTGATAACCACGCTCTTCTAAACGTTGGTATAAACGACGTAACTGAATTTGTGCAATCGCTGCAATGTTTTCTTTGCCTAATGGGTGGAATACCACAACTTCATCAATACGGTTAATAAACTCTGGTCTGAAATGATGGCCAACTACATCCATCACTATTGTTTTCATTTCAGGATAATCAAGTGTCCCGAAACGTTCCTGAATTAAATCAGAACCTAAGTTTGATGTCATAATCACAACAGTATTACGAAAATCTACGGTTCTACCTTGTCCATCAGTTAAACGACCATCATCCAATACTTGTAATAAGATATTGAATACATCAGGGTGCGCTTTTTCAACTTCATCTAATAAGATGACTGAATAAGGACGACGACGAACTGCTTCTGTTAAATATCCACCTTCTTCGTAACCAACATATCCTGGAGGCGCACCCACTAAACGAGAAACGGAGTGTTTTTCCATAAACTCAGACATATCGATACGAACCATTGCATCATCACTATCAAACAAGAAGTTTGCTAGTGCTTTACATAATTCTGTTTTACCCACCCCTGTTGGTCCTAAAAATAGGAACGAACCAATTGGGCGATTAGGATCAGACAACCCAGCACGACTGCGGCGGATCGCATTTGATACTGCGCTTACAGCTTCTGCCTGACCAATAACACGTCTATGTAATTCTTGTTCCATTCTTAGCAGTTTTTCACGCTCCCCTTCTAGCATTCTAGAAACAGGAATACCGGTCCAACGCGCTAAGATTTCAGCAATTTCAGCATCAGTGACTTTATTACGTAACAGCTTCATATGTTTATCTTCAGCTTTATTCGCTTCAGCAAGCTGTTTTTCTAACATCGGAATTTGCCCATATTGGATTTCTGACATTTTTGCCAAATCACCACTACGGCGAGCTTGCTCTAATGCAATACGAGCTTGCTCTAATTCTGATTTAATATGTTGAGTTCCTGTCAGCTCTGCTTTTTCTGCTTTCCACTCTTCTTCTAAAGCGGAATATTCTTTCTCTTTTTCAGCAAGCTCTTCATTTAGCATTTCTAAACGCTTTTTACTTGCATCATCAGACTCTTTTTGCAGGGCTTGTTGTTCAAGTTTCAGCTGAATAATACGTCTATCAAGTCTATCTAATGCTTCTGGTTTTGAATCCATTTGCATACGTAGGCTTGCACCTGCTTCATCAATTAAGTCAATCGCTTTATCTGGTAACATACGATCCGATATATAGCGATGTGATAAAGTCGCAGCTGCAACGATAGCTGGGTCTGTAATTTGAACATGATGATGAAGTTCATAACGTTCTTTCAGACCACGTAAAATAGCAATGGTATCTTCTACTGTTGGCTCTGCTACATACACTTTTTGGAAACGGCGCTCTAAAGCAGCATCTTTCTCAATATATTGACGATATTCATCAAGTGTTGTTGCACCAACACAGTGTAACTCACCACGTGCTAAGGCAGGTTTTAACATATTACCCGCATCCATAGCACCATCGGCTTTACCTGCACCAACCATTGTATGTAATTCATCAATAAACAGAATTACACTACCTTCCTGTTTAGATAAATCATTTAAAACTGCTTTTAAACGCTCTTCAAATTCACCGCGATATTTAGCGCCAGCTAATAAAGAGCCCATATCAAGAGAAAGCACACGTTTATTTTTTAAACCTTCTGGTACTTCGCCGTTAACAATACGTTGAGCTAATCCTTCAACAATCGCCGTTTTACCGACACCCGGCTCACCGATAAGCACTGGGTTATTTTTAGTACGACGTTGTAAAACCTGAATGGTTCTTCTGATTTCTTCATCACGACCAATGACAGGATCAAGTTTGCCTTGTTCTGCTCTTTCCGTTAAATCCACAGTATATTTTTTCAATGCCTGACGTTGGTCTTCTGCATTTTGATCGTTCACTGTTTCTCCACCACGTATTTTTTCAATCGCTATCTCAAGACTTGCTTTATTAGCACCCGCAGCTTTTAGCATATCAGCAACTTGACCACCGGTTTCCATTGCAGCTAAAAGGAAAAGCTCTGAGGAAATAAATTCATCACCTTTTTTCTGTGCTAACTTATCGCACAAATTAAGATGTTTAATAAGATCATTAGAGGGATGAACCTCTCCACCAGCACCTTCAACTTTAGGTAATCGAGACAAAGCTTCATTAATTCGCTCATTAAATTGCGATGCATTAACACCTGTTGATGTTAATAGAGGGCGAATTGAGCCACCTTGTTGATTAAATAACGCACTCAGTAAATGTATGGGTTCTATAAATTGATTATCGTTCCCAAGTGCCAATGACTGGGCGTCTGCGAGAGCTTGCTGGAATTTATTGGTTAATTTATCCAGACGCATAACACCTCCAAGTAAAATTTAAAGTAAAATTCGTAACTGGAGAATAGATGAGGTCATTTTGACAATATTCAAGCTCAAAATAAAAATTTTGAGCAAAAATATTTATCAATATTTGAGATAAGTGAGAAAAGCGGTTGAGAGAAGTTTATTTAATCCAGATTAATGATGCCATTCGACCTGTTATCTGTTCACGTCTATACGAAAAGAAACGCGATTTCTCTGTCACAGTACAGAAATCACCACCGTAAATCTGAGTTACCCCATTTTCCTGTAAAATTATTCTCGCTAACATATAGATATTAGCTAAATATTTATCATTATGAGGAATAAATGCAGGATCAAAGGCCTTATTTTTTTCAATAAAGGCCAAACGTACTTCAGCCCCAACTTCAAAAGCATTGGGGCCAATTGCAGGTCCCAACCATGCCATTATTTGATGTTTGGGTGCTTTAAACTGTGCAAGTGTATTTTGTAATACACCATGGCAAAGCCCTCTCCATCCACCATGTGCTGCACCAACTTCTGTTCCATCAAGCGTTGTAAAAAGAACAGGTAGGCAATCTGCCGTCATAATTGCACAAACTTTTTTCTCGGTAGCGGTATAAAGGGCATCACCTTCTACTTCATTATTTTTCTCAGCTTTTAACGTAACAACGTGAGTGCCATGAACTTGTTCAAGCCATAATGGCATTTCAGGTAACTGCGCTTGTTGGCAGAGTCTACGCCTATTTTCTTCAACGCAAGACAATTCATCACCAACATGTGTACCTAAATTAAGGCTATGATAAGGCGGTAAACTGATACCGCCTTCTCTGAGCGTACTGCAAGCCCCAATATTCTCAGGTTGTGGCCAATCTGGAAAAATCAATGAAGTCATTTACCAATCCATTTCATCTTTAAATTGTTCAGCATCATCTTTTAATACATCGATAAGCTTAACCATATCATCAGGTAACGGCGCATGCCATTCCATTTCAATACCCGTGATCGGATGATAAAGACGTAACATTGTTGCGTGTAATGCTTGTCTATCAAATAAACGTAGCGTTTCACGCAACTCTTCTGATGCACCTTTTAAAGGGCGTGGTCTTCCTGCATAAAGCTGATCACCAATTAATGCATGATGAATATGCGCCATATGAACACGAATTTGATGGGTACGCCCCGTTTCTAAGCGTAAACGTAAACGTGTATGAGCACGGAAATGCTCCATGACGCGATAATGCGTTACTGCTGGTTTACCCATTGGGTGTACAGCCATATGCGTACGCTTAGTCGGATGTCGAGAAATGGGTTCATTGACTAATCCACCCGCTGTCATCCTTCCGGTCGCAACTGCTTCATACTCACGCGTGATTTCACGACGTTGTAAAGCTTCAACTAGATGAGTTTGAGCAGGAACTGTTTTTGCAACAACCATTAAACCTGTTGTATCTTTATCCAAACGATGGACAATACCTGCGCGAGGTACATTAGCAATTTCAGGATAACGATAAAGTAATGCATTTAATACGGTACCATCAGGGTTACCAGCACCAGGATGAACAACGAGATCCCTTGGTTTATTGATAACTAAAATATCGTCATCTTCATAAACGATATTTAACGGAATATTCTGAGGCTCCCAGCGTGCTTCCTCTTCAATTAAGGCATCGACTTCAATTTTTTCACCGCCAAGCATTTTTTCCTTTGGCTTATTGATGATTTTATCGTTAACCTGCACTCTATTGTCTAAGATCCACTCTTTTATACGAGATCTTGAATAATCAGGGAACATTTCGGCCAAAGCCTGATCTAAGCGTTGACCCAGCTGTGAATCTGCGACTGTAGCATTAAGTCGTATTTGTTGAGACATAAATAGTTTTCTATTAATTAAGTTAGTGTTTTGACGGCACAGCCGTTTCATTTAAAATGAGTTATAGTGTAACCGATTTTAGGGGAGCTTCACGGAGAGACTCCCCAAACCTATTCAGAGGATAATCAATACGTGATGAGACGCATTAAATACCTGGTGGCAGCGGCCACTGTAAGCCTGTTACTTTCTGGCTGTTCGAGTTCAGACAAAGACGCTACTGCCGATATGTCGCCTTCTGAGCTTTACACAACCAGTCAGGAAAAATTGCTAGATGGCAATTATGGAGCGGCTATCAAACAATTAGAGTCTCTCGATAATCGCTATCCTTTTGGCCCTTACTCGCAACAAGTTCAGCTCGACTTGATTTATGCTTATTATAAATCAGCGGAACTGCCAATGGCGATTACTGCAATCGACCGTTTTATGCGATTAAACCCAACCCATCCTAATATTGACTATGTTCTTTATATGCGAGGCTTAACTGCTCAAGCATTAGATGATAGTGCATTACAAGGATTCTTTGGTATTGATCGTTCAGACCGTGATCCTCAACATGCAATTGTGGCATTTAAAGACTTCAGTCAATTAGTACGTTATTACCCTGATAGCCTTTACGTCGCTGATGCAACCAAGCGCCTTGTCTTTCTTAAAAACCGTTTAGCGAAGTATGAACTTTCAGTTGCGAAATTCTATACTAAACGAGGGGCTTATGTCGCGGTTATTAATAGAGTAGAGCAAATGATGCGTGATTATCCTGATACACAAGCTACTCGTGATGCGCTTGAATACATGGAAAACGCCTATAAAGAGTTAGGTCTGACACAAGAAGCAGATAAAGTGGCTTCATTGATTGCAGCAAATCCAGCTTAACCCAAACATCACTATCAAAAACAGCAGCTTATCGCTGCTGTTTTTTTATTCTTTTTTAGCTAAATTATCTTTACTTTTCATCAGCCCAACCTTCCTAATATGACTGAATAAATACAACTTAACAAGCGCTCTTTTTCAACTATTTATCATTTGTCACGTTTCTATTACTTGTTACACATACAACCAACAAAAAGTGATTTTGATCATGTTTTTAATTGTGTATCACGATATTCTGAAGTTATCGAAGACGGAGTAATTAAGAGGTAACTATATGATTATAAATATTACTAGCAAACAAATGGAAATTACCCCAGCACTACGTGAACACATTGAAAGCCGTCTAACTAAACTTAATAAATGGCAGGTGAATTTAATCAATCCTCGTATTATTCTGACAAAAGATCCTAAAGGTTTTAGTGTTGATGCCAGCATTCACATACCAAATGGGCAATTGGTCGCTAATGCACAACACACAGATATGTATGTCGCTATTAATGATTTGTTAGCAAAACTTGAGCGCCAATTAAACAAAGTTCAGCATAAAAATGAATCTCGTCGGGCTGATAACAGCTTGAAAGAAGAAAATTTACTTGTCGATGAAATGTAAATAGTAAAGCTAGATTAAAAATTAGAATAAATCACTGACTCAAAACGCCTCTGCGCATCCTCGTGATGCGCTTTTTATTGTATTTTTCTTGACTCCTTTCACATCATCATGTTTGATAGCTATATGTTAAATAATTTACCAAACAATATAATGACGACGCATTCGTTTTTGTCTTTCTTCTTTTTCTTTTTACTCTTTCATTAAGAGGCTTTGTCATTTCAGAAAGAAAAGTAAGAACGACAATAGCCTCCAAAAATGGAGGCTTTTTTTATTTATAATGGTATGACGCAAAAGTATAGGGCTAAAACATGGAAAAACTCGATTTATTAGCAATCAGAGATAAAATCACAACGTTAGATTCAGAATTACTCACGTTGTTAGCAAATAGACGCCAATTATCTGCTGATGTCGCTCAATTTAAATTGAATACACATCGCCCTATTAGAGATAAAAATCGTGAGCGTGAATTACTTGATTTATTAATTGAGAAAGGAAAAAAAGTTGGTCTAGATGGTTTTTATATCAGCCGCATTTTTCAAATGATTATTGAAGATTCCGTATTAACCCAGCAAGCTATTTTACAGCAACACCTAAATGCGACACCAAATGAATCTGCAAGGATTGCTTATTTAGGCCCTAAAGGCTCTTATTCACATATTGCTGCTCGCCAATATGCGGCTCGTCATTTTGATACAATTATCGATTGTACTTGTCACAAGTTTGACGATATTTTCACACTGGTTGATACAGGGCAAGCTGATTACGGTTTATTGCCTATTGAGAATACCAGCTCTGGCGCAATTAATGATGTTTACGATTTACTGCAAACAACATCACTGTCTATTGTGGGTGAAATTCGTATTCCTATTAATCATGCACTTTTAACCAGCGTTGATAGTTCGACAGAAGAATTGCAAACTATTTATAGCCACCCTCAACCTTTCCAACAATGTAGCCATTATTTAAATCAGTATCCAAACTGGAAAATTGAATATTGCGAAAGTACGGCCGCTGCAATGGAAAAAGTAGCTCTTGCACAATCACCACATGTTGCCGCTATTGGTAGTGAAGCGGGTGGATCTCTTTATGGCTTAAAACCCTTAGCGAATAATTTAGCAAACCAGCAAATAAACGTAACACGCTTTATTGTTATCGCACGTAAAGCGATTGATGTGTCAGAGCAAGTTCCTGCAAAAACAACGTTCTTAATGGCTACAGGGCAACAAGCGGGGGCTTTAGTCGATGCTCTAATGATTTTAAAAAAATACGACATTATTATGACAAAATTAGAATCTCGCCCTATTAATGGTACGCCTTGGGAAGAGATGTTTTATATTGATGTTCAAGCTAATCTGCGTGATATAAATATGCAAAAGGCTTTACATGATTTATCACAAACAACACGATCATTAAAAATATTAGGATGCTATCCTTCAGAGAACGTAGTGCCTGTCGAAGTAAAATAATAAAAAAGCGCATTCATTAATAAATAAGCCAGATAGTGCATCACTATCTGGCTTCTCTTTTTATCTCATATTTTTACGTTATCTCTAATTATAAGAAACCATACATCGCTGCAAATACCCAACCAAAGACACAGGAAACTGTTACACCAATTAATCCCGGTAGGATAAAACTATGGTTTATAACAAAACGCCCTATTCGAGTTGTACCAGAACGGTCAAATTGAATAGCCGCTAAGTCACTAGGATAAGTTGGCAAAATATAGTAACCATAACAAGCGGGTGCAGATGCAATGATATAAGCAGGATCAACACCAATACCTAATGCTAAAGGAACAATTGCGGCTAAAGCTGCTGCTTGAGAGTTAACAAACTTAGATACCAATAATAAAACCACAGCATAAGCCCAAGGATATTCTCGTACTAATTGTCCTAATGCTGCTTCTATTTCTTTCATATGTGCAGAGAACATGGTTTCTGCCATCCAAGCAATACCATATACAGCAACAATTGCTATCATCCCTGAACGGAATACTTCATTTTTAGATATAAGAGACGGATTGGTTTTACAAATAATAATAATTGATGCGCCCGCTAATAACATAAACATCTGAATAACGAGCACCATAGATAACGGTTTACCATTAAATACAGGACGTATTTCAGAAAAAGCACCTAATATCGCAACAACGGCAATAGCACCTAAAAATATCCACATTGCCACCCAGTTTTTCATTGGCAATTTTTTATCTAAAAGTGTTGCTGTATCACCGTAAACATAATCATGGTTTTCAGGAACTGAAATAAACTCTTGGAAGCGTTGGTCTTTATCTAAATCCTTACCTCTAAACCAACTAAAAATACCAATCGCTAAAATACCAATAAAAGTAGAAGGAATAGTAATTGCTAATAAATCTAAAAACTCAAGATGCTTACCATTAAAAGTGACATCACCTAACATTGCCACTAAGGTTACAACTGCAACAGAAACAGGGCTTGCAATAATCCCCATTTGCGAGCCTATAGTACTTGCTGCCATTGGCCTTTCTGGTCGGATATTATTTTTAATCGACACATCATAGATAATTGGCAAAATGGTATAAACAACGTGTCCCGTACCACACAGGATTGTGAGTGTACAAGTTACAAGTGGTGCAACAATAGAAATATATTTTGGATTTTTACGTAATAATTTTTCTGCTATTTGCAACATAACATCTAATCCACCTGATGCTTGTAATGTCGCAGATGCAGAAACAACAGCAATAATAACTAACATTACATCAACTGGCGGTTTTCCTGGTGGTAAGTTAAAAATGAAAACTAAAATAACTAAACCGACACCACCGAGCAGACCTAATGCTATTCCCCCTTTCCTAGCTCCATAAAATAGACACACTAATATAATGGCGAGTTGTATTATAAAATCCATAGTTTACCCCTTGAAAAACACGTCGGAATACAAATAAAAAATAATACAATTGATTTTTTAGCACTTCTTGTAAAAAACATAGTTTATAAAATGTAATTTACGATAACTGTTATACCTATTTTTTTGATCATTGTTATATTTTCAATAATACTTTTCTATTTCATTCAATTTTAAGAACTCATCAACAAATTATTTTTAATAAAAGACAATATCGAACATTAATAGTTATTTAATTAAACCCAATAATAACAATTGAATAACAATGAATATGAAAAATATTAGGGGATTAATAAAAACAAATATTTATCTTGTTGTTTTTAAATATATATTTAAGTTTACCTACCCTTATTTTCTAAATAAGAGTAGGAGATCCTATTTATTATCAAATTTGAAAAAGACAGGAGAATAATATGAATACTTTTATCTTACTGATTTTAAGTGTATTTTTTAATAATAATGCAGATAGAGTTGATCCCAAGGAGGGTTATTACGCTTATTCTTTGAGTAATCAATCACATTTACAGCGTTGTACAGTAAGTCCATGTCCAGATCCTAAGGACTATTAATTTATAACTATATTATTTTAAAGGGAATTTATATGCTTAAACTATATATTTTAATACTTTCATCTCTATTTTCTAGTTATATAAGTGCTCAATATCATAATGAAAACATACAAAAAAAATCATCAATAAATGAGTATTCACATAATGAGACTAATACAACTGATCCTAGTGGTTGCGTTTGGCCACCTTGTGATGATGAGTGGTAATAAACTAAAAAAACAATAAATAATTAGCAAAATAAAAGCCGAACAATCACTGTTCGGCTTTTTATACTGTTATTCCTTTATACCTTTATATAGGTAGCTAAATACTATATATAGTTATATACGGCTATCATTCGCTTTTTGTAATAATACGCCACTCTCTTTCATAAATTGAGAAGCATAATCACCAAACCAATCACTCACGTTATTAAATGAATGGATAAACTCATTCTTTGCATTTATATCTAATAGGTCGATAGCCTGACCTAATGAGTGATGATATCTACGAATTAATTCAATATTCTCTTTCGATGATAAAATAATATCTGCATACAGTTGAGGATCTTGAGCAAATAACCGCCCTATCATTGCCAGTTCTAAGCGATAAATAGGAGATGAAAGTCGCAGTAAACTCGCCAGATCGACTTTTTCTTTTGCTAAATGCTGACCATAAGCAAAGGTAGTAAAATGTCGAAGAGCTTGAATAAAACTCATGTTTTTATCATGCTCTTCTGGTGTAATTGCCTCAATTCTAGCGCCCCATACCATCAATTGCTCTAACAACCATTCAAATTCTTGATGGTTACGACCTTCACAATAAGCCACAACCTGTTTTGCTAAGCTAGGCACATCAGGTCCAAACATAGGATGAAGACCTAAAACAGGCCCACTATGTGCTTTTAACATTGCGTCTAAAGGTTCTTTTTTAATAGAAGCGAGATCCACTAACAAACAACTTTCAGGTAAAGGAGGAAGCTTCCCAATAACCTCAACGGTTAAATGGATAGGTACACTAATAATAACCATCCCTGCATTATCAAAAATAGCAGGTGATTTTATTTGCCATTCATTTGCTTCTAAACTTTCAACTTGATAACCAGAAAGGGTAAATAAACGGGAAAATAGTTTTCCCATTTTGCCATTCCCCCCCACAATCACAATTTTACCCAGTTGAGGATTTAGCGTTTTAAAGCCTTTGTCATTCTCTTTGGTATAAGATTCACGCATTACTCGGCGTAACACATCTTCAATCAAATCTGGGGATATTCCCATTTTCTGCGCATCATTACGCCGAGAAGCAAGCATTGAGGCTTCTCTATCAGGAGCATAAATCGGTAAACCATGGCGATTCTTAACTTCACCAACTTCAGCTACCAATTGCATTCTTTTCGCAAGTAAAGAAAGCAGTGATTTATCTACCTGATCGATTTGCTCACGCAAATTTTGTAATTCTTCAGCCATCTATGCTTGCCTCTTTTTCTTTATGATTATCTAACTTAGCTTACTTTTTTAAATTGCTCTTCACGCTGAGCTAAAATAGGTGAAATTTGCGCATGTAAATTTCTTAATACAGATTCTGTTGTTTCCCAGCTAATGCACGCATCGGTGACTGAAACACCATATTTCATTTCGTTACGAGGCTGTTCTGATGATTGATTGCCTTCATTAATATGACTTTCTAACATAATACCAGTGATAGATTGATTACCTTTAGTGATCTGTTCAATCACTGAATCCACCACGGCGGTTTGACGACGAAAATCTTTATTCGAATTACCGTGGCTACAATCGATCATTAATGACGGTTTTAAGCCTGCTTTTACCATATGGGCTTCACATTGCGCCACATCTTCTTCATGGTAATTTGGCGTTTTACCACCACGTAAAATAACATGTCCATCAGGATTACCTTGCGTTTGTAATAAACACACCTGCCCTGATTGATTAATTCCCATAAAACGATGTGGCATAGAGGCAGCCTTCATTGCATTAATCGCCGTATCAAGATTACCATCAGTTCCGTTTTTAAAACCCACCGGCATTGAAAGTCCTGATGCCATTTCACGGTGAGTCTGAGATTCTGTTGTCCTTGCACCAATCGCAGACCAACTAAATAAATCCCCTAAGTATTGTGGATTATTAGGATCTAATGCTTCAGTTGCCAAAGGCAAACCTAATTGTACAAGTTCAGTTAATAGTTTACGGGCAATATGTAACCCTTTTTCCATTTCAAAGCTACCATCCATAAATGGATCGCTAATTAACCCCTTCCAACCCACTGTTGTACGAGGTTTTTCAAAGTAGACACGCATCACAATGTACAGACTATCACTTAATTCAGACGCTAATACCTTCAGACGTTTTGCGTAATCGATAGCAACATCAACGTCATGAATGGAACAAGGCCCACATACCACAAGTAAACGAGGATCACGACGTTGAACAATTTCAGAGATTGTTTGACGTGATTGAGCAATGGCATGCAGGTCATTGCGACTCAATGGATATTTTTGTTTTAACTCTTCAGGCGTAATTAAAACCAGCTCTTCGCTGATATTCACATTATTGAGTGCGTCTTTTTGCATGATCATAATTTTTACCTTTTTATATCTGTCATTGTGATTTGTTGTCTGCCTGAAAGATAAGATAACACGCAATGTAAAGAAATCAATCCGTATTTTTAATAAAAATGATATAATTGTAACCTATAGTTTACACTAAATAAGAAAGCCAAATATAATTATTAAATTACAACAAGTTAAAGCATAATTAAAAAATAATAATAATGTGACATTGATTAAATTAAAACAATAAAGTGTAATCAAATGTTTACATATTATCTTTTAATGTATTTTGGAATAAGAGGAGTTAAAAAGAGAGGAATATAAAAATAAGTAACAATATAATAAAAATTCAACATAAAAAAGGTCAGCAAACGCTGACCTTTTAACAATAACTTTCGGATGTGCGAAAGCGTATTATTTAGCGTTAAGACGCTCTTTGATACGAGCAGCCTTACCTGAACGCTCACGCAGGTAGTACAGTTTAGCTTGGCGAACCGCACCACGACGTTTCACAGTGATGCTATCTACGACTGGAGAGTGAGTTTGGAATACACGCTCAACACCTTCGCCATTAGAAATTTTACGAACAGTAAATGCAGAGTGCAGACCGCGGTTACGAATAGCGATAACCACGCCCTCGAATGCCTGCAGACGTTTTTTAGAACCTTCAACAACCCATACCTTAACTTCTACATTATCGCCTGGACGAAATGAAGGTACATCTTGCTTCATTTGTTCTTGTTCGATTTGCTTAATAATATTGCTCATAATAACTCTCTTACCCTAGGTAAACTGATATTAATGACACCTTGTGTCAGACTTACTCTGCTGTACTTTCCAGATATTCCCGTTGGAACTCTGTTAACAGCACTCTTTGCTCGTCAGTCAGAGCTAGGCTTTCCAGAAGCTCAGGTCTTCTTAGCCAGGTTCGACCCAGTGATTGTTTCATACGCCAGCGATTAATATGTGCATGGTTACCTGACAGTAGAACTGCCGGAACTTCCATACCATCTAATACCTCTGGGCGAGTATAGTGAGGATGATCCAGTAAACCTTCAGCAAAAGAATCTTCTTTTGCTGAGGCCGCATGCCCAAGAACCCCCGGAACAAAACGAGCTACAGCATCTATCATTATCATGGCAGGTAATTCCCCACCACTTAATACGTAATCACCTACAGACCATTCTTCATCGATTTCAGTCTGAATGACACGCTCATCTATACCTTCATACCGACCACAAACTAGAATTAGCTTCTCATTTGTTGCCAGCTCACAAACTCCTTGTTGATCGAGTTTGCGTCCCTGAGGTGATAAATAAATCACCTTTGCTCCATCACCTGCCGCAGCTTTCGCTTGATGAATAGCTTCCCTTAAGGGCTGTACCATCATCAACATACCAGGACCACCGCCATAAGGGCGATCATCAACGGTATTGTGTCTGTCGTATGTAAAATCTCGGGGATTCCAACATTCTACATTAAGCAAACCATGCTTAACTGCCCGACCAGTCACCCCGTACTCGGTTATAGAGCGGAACATTTCTGGAAATAGGCTAATTACCCCAATCCACATTTTCGTGTCCCACTATTGAGAACCGTTAACCGGATAATCTAAAAACCAGGATCCCAATCAACGATAATTTTTTTCGCTGAGAGATCGACTTTCTTGATAACCTGCCCATCAAGAAACGGAACTAACCGTTCCCCAACACCGAATGCATCTTTCAGATTAGCTTTAATGACCATTACGTCATTTGAGCCAGTTTCCATCATGTCAGTAATGACACCTAAATCGTAACCTTTGTCAGTTTCAACATGGCAACCCATCAGATCTTTCCAGTAATACTCACCTTCAAGTTCAGGCAGTTGCGATGCATTCACGACAATTTCAACATTAGTTAGGAAATTAGCTGCATCTCTGTCGTCAATACCTTTTAGTTTGACGATAATATCTTGGTTGTGATGTTTCCAACTTTCAATTTCAATAGTTTCCCATTGTCCATGTCGTTGAATAAACCACGGTTGATATTCAAAAATGTTTTCGGCATGTTCGGTGGAGGAAAAAACTCTGAGCCAACCACGGATCCCGTAAGGTGAGCCCAACTTCCCCATAACAATAGGTTCTACAGGCTCTTTTAAGGTTTTTTGTTCGCTCATTGTTACCACCGCGACAGATTAAGCGCTTTTCTTCGCTGATTTGATCAGGCCAGCAACACGTTCTGAAACAGTTGCGCCTTGAGCAACCCAGTGTTCAACACGGTCTACGTCTAAACGTAATTCTTCTGCATTACCGGTTGCCAGTGGGTTATAAAAGCCTACGCGTTCAATGAAACGACCATCACGCGCATTGCGGCTATCGGTTACTACTACTTGGTAAAACGGACGCTTTTTTGCGCCGCCACGAGCTAAACGAATTGTTACCATAACATCCTCATTAGTTAATAAAACAACCAGACGCCATCGAGGAACGGAGTCCGGTTGTCATATAAAAAGCCCGAAAAGTTTACTCACTTTGGGGAAAAAAGCAATCCAAAGCACGTTTTTTTTCCGGCTTTTTGATTTTAACGGCCTGGAAATCCAGGTGGCATCATACCTTTCATGCTACGCATCATCTTAGCCATGCCGCCTTTTTTCATTTTTTTCATCATGCGTTGCATATCATCAAACTGTTTTAACAAACGGTTGACGTCTTGCACTTGCGTTCCTGAACCCGTCGCAATACGGCGTTTTCGAGACCCTTTGATGATTTCGGGTTTTTGGCGCTCTTTTTTAGTCATGGAATTAATAATGGCTTCCATTTTCACTAAAATTGAATCATCCATTTGTGATTTTACAGCATCTGGCACTTGAGACATACCCGGCATTTTGCTTAACATACTCGCCATGCCGCCCATGTTTTTCATTTGCTTTAATTGATCTAAGAAATCATTTAGATCAAAGCCATCACCTTTTTTAAGCTTCGTCGCCAGCTTTTCAGCTTGCGCTCTATCAACTTTGCTTTCAATATCTTCAATTAAAGATAGAACATCACCCATGCCTAAAATACGAGAGGCAATACGATCTGGGTGGAAAGGTTCTAAAGCTTCTGTTTTTTCCCCAACACCGAGGAATTTGATAGGTTTACCTGTGATATGACGAATTGATAACGCCGCACCACCACGCGCATCACCATCAACTTTCGTTAAAACAACCCCTGTTAATGGTAATGCTTCGTTAAAGGCTTTTGCTGTATTTGCTGCATCTTGACCCGTCATAGCATCAACAACAAATAAAGTTTCAACCGGGTTAATGGCTTTATGAAGAAGCTGGATCTCCTCCATCATGCCTTCATCTACGTGCAAACGTCCCGCGGTATCCACCAGTAACACATCATAAAATTGAAGCTGTGCATGTTTTAATGCATTACTTGCAATCGTCACTGGGTTTTCTTGCACTGTTGATGGGAAGAAATCAATACCAACTGTTTCAGCCAATGTTTCAAGTTGTTTAATCGCCGCTGGGCGATAAACGTCAGCAGAAACAACCAGAACCTTTTTCTTCTTTTTCTCTTTTAAGAATTTACCTAATTTTGCAACACTGGTTGTTTTACCAGCACCTTGCAAGCCTGCCATTAAAACAACAGCAGGTGGCTGAGCAGAAAGATCAAGGTCAGTATTGACTTCCCCCATCGCATTGACGAGTTCATTTTGAACTATCTTCACAAACTCCTGACCCGGTGTCAGGCTTTTGTTAACTTCATGTCCTACTGCGTTTTCTTTAATTCGCGCAATAAAATCACGAACCACTGGTAAGGCAACGTCGGCTTCTAATAACGCCATACGCACTTCACGCAGTGTCTCTTTAATGTTTTCTTCGGTCAGTCTTCCTCGACCGCTTATATTGCGCAGCGTGCGCGATAATCTGTCACTTAAATTCTCAAACATTATCTTAGCTCAGTGTTAAAGTTGGGCTTATCAGTATGTATGTCATCGATTATATCACGATGACTCTCGGATCTCTGCATAGAGATTTAAGCTTAATGACTTCAATAGTTGGAGCCGAATGCTCCTAGCGCTATACTAGGAAGTTATTCAAACAATATATGTAAGCGAAACTATGCCCGTTATATCAATCTCTATCGTCGCTGTCTGCGCTTATTTACTCAGTCTGGTGCTCATTTTACCGGGCCTGTTACGAAAAGAGCAGAATGGATACCGTGGATTAGCACTCCTCTTCGCGGTTATTGCGCTTGTTGCGCATGCTATTTCATTAAAATTTTTAATTTTCCGTCCTCATAGCGGGCAGGATCTTTCACTCACCAATCTAGGTGCCGTTGTAAGCCTGATGGTCTGCGTTATTATGACGATTGTGGCTTCTCGTGGCCGAGCATGGTTTTTACTGCCTATTGTTTATTGTTTTGCAATAGTCAATCTTGTCATTGCGGCACTCATGCCGGGTGAATTTGTTACACATCTTGAAAGTAGCACATCACTCTTTATTCATATTGGGCTTGCATTATTAAGTTATGCCACATTATTGATTGCAGCGTTATATGCATTACAACTGAGTTGGCTAGACTATCAACTAAAGAATAAGAAACTAAAATTTTCACCTCAAATGCCACCATTAATGACAATTGAACGAAAAATGTTTCACATTACACAGGTGGGTGTTGTGTTACTAACACTAACATTGTGTACAGGTTTGGTGTACATGGATAATATTTTTGGTAAAGAAAATATCCATAAATCGATTTTTTCTATCATCGCTTGGTTTGTTTACGTCATTTTATTATGGGGACATTTCCGCGAAGGATGGAGAGGAAAAAAAGTCATTATTTTTAACTTGATTGGCGCCATTATTTTGACATTAGCTTTTTTTGGTAATCGTTTATTACAAGAGTTAGTGCTTAATTAATTTTTATTTTAGGGTAGCAAAAGGATCTCAATTTTGGAGCATGTGTCGACAACTACGCTCATTATCATACTAATAGCGATGATTATTGCCTCAGCTTATTTTTCTGGAACAGAAACCAGCATGATGACGATTAATCGTTATCGTCTTCGTCATGCGGCAAAACAAGGAAATCGCTCTGCAAAACGTGTTGAAAAACTATTACAACGTCCGGACAGATTGATCAGTTTGGTATTGATTGGCAATAATCTGATTAATATCGTCGCATCTGCATTAGCGACTATTGTGGGTATGCGTTTATATGGTAATGCTGGTGTTGCTATAGCTACAGGTATATTAACTTTTGTGATCCTTATTTTTGCTGAAGTATTACCAAAATCAATCGCAGCACTGTATCCAGAACGGGTCGCCTATCCAAGTAGTGTTATTCTCTCTCCTTTGCAAAAACTGATGCTACCTATTGTTTGGTTTTTTAATAAAATCACATTAATACTGATGCGAATTTTAGGGATCAAATCGCCAGTAATACAAGGTAATGCTGTTTCAAAAGAAGAGCTACGAACAATTGTAAATGAGTCAAAATCAAAGCTTTCCCAAAGAAATCAAAATATGTTGCTTTCTATTCTTGATTTAGAAAAAGTGACTATTGGCGATATTATGGTACCAAGAAATGAGATTTTTGGTATTGATGTCAATGATGAATGGAAATCCATCGTAAGACAGTTAACCCATTCTCCTCATGGTCGAATAGTGCTTTATCGCGATACACTTGATGATGCCATTGGTATGCTACGAGTACGAGAAGCCTATCGCTTAATGACTGAGAAAAAAGAATTCACCAAACAAATTTTGATAAAAGCGGCAGATAAAGTCTATTTTATTCCTGAAAGCACACCTTTAAATTTACAGCTTGTCAATTTTCAGCTGAATAATGAAAAAGCGGGTATTGTGGTTGATGAATACGGTGAAATTCAAGGTTTAGTCACCGTTGAAGATATTCTAGAAGAAATTGTGGGTGACTTTACCACCTCAATGTCACCTTCATTAGCAGAAGAAGTTATCCCTCAAAAAGATGGTTCATTGCTCGTTGACGGTACAACAAATATTCGAGATATCAATAAAGCATTTGGTTGGCATTTACCTGAAGATGAAGCCAGAACCATTAACGGCGTCATTATTGAAGAGCTTGGCGATTTACCCGTTGTCGGCAATAAAATAAAAGTCAGTGATTATGAATTTGAAATACTTGATGTTCAAGACAACGTCATCAAAAAGGCTTTAATTCGCCATCTCGTGCTACCTCATCTTTAACGAATACAAAATAAAGCGCTTATTTAAGCGCTTTATTTTTGCTGTTTATCCCAATTCAAATCGTAATTTACTATTACGAAAATCAAATTCTCTCGCAGGTTTCAAATAGAAAGGAGTTATCACTTGTTCTGTCTTAAGTTGAGTGGGTCTTACTTGTTGATAATCAGAATAAAAACCATGATTCTTTATCCACATCACTAAATTAAGTGCAGGCTCATGAGAATAAGAATAACCGTACTCTTCTCGTCGGCAAATAAAACACGCTGTTTCGCCTTTGCTTAAAGTAAGAGAAAGAGACTTGCGTGGAAAATTAGTAATGATAGAGCCATCACCTTTTACTGATTCAATATTGAAATTATGAGGTGCTAAAGTCTGAATATTTTCATATTTTAAATCTAAGCTTTCACCAGAATAACTATTAGTTTTAATTCTATCCTCCTGAAAATACCAATGATATTCTTCATCTTCTTTTTCTTTATAGAGATAATCCCCACCGATTTTGATTATCGTATTAGTTTCAGCTTTAGTTATTTTTTCAAATCGTTGAGTCTCTATTTCTGAGGAAAATAACAAATGTTCAGGCTTGATAATGAGCTCAGGCTCAGAGTGAAACCGCCTAACATACTGTTTATGTACACGCTCAAAATAACGATATTCTTGTGCTTTAGAGAGGCCCTGATAGAAAAAAGCATCTTTAGGAAATTGAGTACGCAACGTACTTTTACCAAAAAAATAAAATTCTCGAACAAAAAACTCTAAAACCAATTTAGGCGATAAGAATTGGTGATTTTCCATAACAAAAGTGTACTCCGTGTATTAAGCATAAATTTAATCCATTATTGTAATAACAATATAAGAAGATAAGAAAATAAAACAATGGGATAACGAAAAGAAAAAGAGGAAGGATATTAGAATAAAAAGAGACAATAAATCAGGATGCGAATTTCTTGATCTATTGTCCCCTAGTTTTATAAAGTAGCTAAATCTAGATATGTAGCTCTTTTAATGTCTCTTCAGGAAGTGCTAATTCGTCGTTATGATTAATACCAATATTATGAGCTAAAATGTCTCGTGCAATATCTTGCGCTTCAGTCAGAGAATGCATTTCATAAGTGCCACATTGATACACATTTAACTCAGGGATATGATTTTGATCTTTTACTTTCAAAACATCTTCCATTGCTGCTTTCCATGCATTAGCAACTCGCTGTTCTTCTGGTTGCCCAATTAAGCTCATATAGAAGCCGGTACGGCATCCCATTGGGGAGATATCAATAATCTCAACACCATTACCATTAAGATGGTTACGCATGAAGCCAGCGAACAAATGCTCTAATGTGTGAATTCCTTTCTCAGGCATGGCTTTTTTATTTGGCACAGTAAAACGCAAATCAAATACCGTGATGGTATCACCAGATGGCGTTTTCATTGTTTTAGCAACGCGTACAGCTGGTGCAGACATACGTGTATGGTCAACAGTAAAGCTATCCAATAAAGGCATAAAAAACCTCCTAAGAAAAATTTAAATATTTTTAAGAAAAAATGAAACTTTCTGCAAGTAGCTCGGTCTTAGTAATGAATACGCGCAAAATGTTATCATCCCTATTTCTCTATAGAATTTTTCAGCCACACAAATCTTAGTGTGGCTTTTTTCTATCTAAGTTTAGGAAGCCACGTTATCGGCATTTGCCCCTGCATGGATCTTCAAATACTCATCAAAAGAAATGGTATCACTCTTTTCTAACTCTTCTTGACGTTTTATGGATGAAATTCTCTCATGATCAAAAGCTTCATCAGTCAACGTTTCATAAGGTGTTTTAATTAATTCTTGGTAATATTCTTCCGCTAAAGATAAACCATAACTGCCAATGCCTTGTGTTTTGATTTTCTCTAACAGCCTACCAGAGAAGGTTAGCTCTGGATTATCAAACATTTCTTCTAACTTAACACAAACTTCCATGTATTTTGTGCCAGAACAACAATCAAGCACATTTGCCACACGTTTTAAATCCGCAAATAACGCTTTACCTACTTGTGCTAATGGTTCTTTTCTTTCACCACAACCCATTCCAATAACTTGACCAGGCTTACGCCCTTCTAGAATAACGTTATTCCAATTTGCACGACAACACGCTAATTCAGAAGCACTCATTTCAGGTGCATCAGCTAAAACACACCAAATTAAGAATAAATCAAGGAAACGAATTTGTGTTTCATCGACACCAATTGGCGTAAATGGGTTGATATCGAGTGAGCGAACTTCGATATATTCAATACCACCACGTAATAAAGCATCAGAAGGCGATTCATCCCCTTTAACGACACGCTTAGGACGAATAGGTGCATAAAGCTCATTTTCAATCTGCAGTACATTGGTGTTTAATTGAATGTACTCACCATCTTTATTCTTAATACCCAGTTTAGCAAATTCGTCAGATGGTTTATGAATCGCTTTTTTCAGCCCTTTAACGTAGGTTCCAAGGTGATTAAAGGTAATATCTAAATCACTTTGTGATTTATTGGTATATCCCAAGTCACTTAAACGTAATGACGTTGCATAAGGTAAATATTTCGCACCTTTTGGCGTACTTTCAAATGGTAAGTTTGTCTCTCTTCCCTTCAAGAAAGATCCACAAATTGCTGGCGATGCACCAAAAAAGAATGGAATAACCCAACCAAAGCGATAATAGTTACGGATCAAACGCAGATAACCGTCTGAAATCGCTTCTTTACCACTCTCTTCATCTTTTACATTCGCCCATGCTTGCCAAAATTCAATAGGTAATGAAAAGTTATAATGCACACCTGAAATGGTTTGCATTAAAGCACCATAACGATTTTTCAATCCTTCACGATATAACGTTTTAAAACGCCCTACATTGGATGTGCCAAATTGAGCAAGCGTAATCTTATCTTCCGCTTCAATAAAGCAAGGCATACTCATAGGCCACATACGTTCATTGTCTAAGTGACGCGCCGTATAGCGATGTAAATCGCCTAAAAAATGCAAGGTATGTGAAATATTGTCATCAACAGGCGTAATAAACTCTAACAGAGACTCAGCAAAATCCGTTGTGATCCATTTATGAGTTAATGATTTACCCAATGAAATAGGGTGTTCTGTTGATGCTAAATTGCTTTCTGGCGTTACTCTTAAGGTTTCGCGCTCAATACCACGGTGGATGCCACATAAAACTTTAGGGTGTGCTTCCAACCAAGAAAGCGCTTTGGATACGTCCGGGATCAAAGGTGACCTCCCGCGTTGATTAATGTAAGTAAATAGATAGGAGTTACTTTATCGTAAAGTCACTAAATTGTCGCTGATTAGATGATGTTAGCATTGTTAGTTGATGCTAAACAAAAGATTAACATCATAAGAAATAAGCGAATTATAGAAAGCAAAAAGCCTCGCTATTGCGAGGCTTAAAAGATGGTGCATCCTGGAGGATTCGAACCTCCGACCGCTCGGTTCGTAGCCGAGTACTCTATCCAGCTGAGCTAAGGATGCAGGTCTAACGAATTATTCTAGAAATGATTTACTACAATATCTGATAAAAGATGGTGCATCCTGGAGGATTCGAACCTCCGACCGCTCGGTTCGTAGCCGAGTACTCTATCCAGCTGAGCTAAGGATGCGTCGTAGTAATCTTTCTAGCTGCTCATATTGCAATTGGCAATAATGAGTAATGAGATGGTGCATCCTGGAGGATTCGAACCTCCGACCGCTCGGTTCGTAGCCGAGTACTCTATCCAGCTGAGCTAAGGATGCGCCGTTTTTATACTTTACTCTTTTAATGCAAATTATTCACCATTTGCACCAAAATAAAAACCCCATACATTAATCATGGGGTTGGAATTGGTGCATCCTGGAGGATTCGAACCTCCGACCGCTCGGTTCGTAGCCGAGTACTCTATCCAGCTGAGCTAAGGATGCAATCTAAATGGCGGTGAGAGAGGGATTCGAACCCTCGATGCAGCTTTTGACCGCATACTCCCTTAGCAGGGGAGCGCCTTCAGCCTCTCGGCCATCTCACCATATTTAGAACCACTCGAAGAAGTTCTTACTGAACATCTCGTCTCTGTGTGGCGCACATATTACTTTCTCAGCCTAAGAAGTCAAACAATTTTTCTCAACTTTTTACGAATATACGTTTGTTTGAACACTTCACAAACAAACTGATGCGTTTATCAGCAAGATTGGCTAAAAAAGTCCTAAACACAATGATATCTCTGATGAAAAATCATTCAAGTATTTTATTCTCATAACAAATATATTTATTCTCAAAACAAATAATTGTGAAGCGAATGATTAGAGGTAAAAAGAGTTTCAATTCTGTCAATCAGAATAAACGGATAGTGTAATAATAAATGCAACTCAAGGAGAGTGAAGATAGGAACCAAAAAGGGAATAAAAAGTCTTAGAAAGAGAAAAGCGCCCAGACCCGGCAAAAGTGTGGACGCTTACGAATGAATTGTAACTAACTAAAAATGGGAATTTGTTTAGTAGTTATCGGTAGGCTGAGTTTTCTCGGCCTGAATTCGTTGATAGATCTCTTCACGATGGACAGATACTTCTTTGGGTGCATTTACGCCAATCCGTACCTGATTACCTTTAACCCCTAAAACGGTTACGGTTACATCATCGCCTATCATAAGCGTTTCACCAACTCGACGAGTTAGAATAAGCATTCTTTGCTCCTTGAAAATTTACAAGAGTCGGGTCTCTAGAATTTCCCGGCCATTATCCATCATACATTGTCAATTCGTATAATCATTATTTATCACAAGTAACTCATACTTCATAACAAAATATAAATTTAGTGACTGATTATTTAACGGATCATCAATATCTCTATAAGGCGTTATCCCTATAAATAAGGAATAACGCCTTTTTTTCAGGTTATTATCGCTTACAGATGCGATTCAACCCACTCGTCAACACTTGCCAAAGCCACAGGTAAAGCATCAATATCAGTACCACCAGCTTGAGCCATATCAGGGCGACCGCCACCTTTACCGCCGATTTGCTGTGCTACAAAACTAATTAACTCACCTGCTTTAACTTTAGCAGTCAAATCTTTAGTGACCCCAACAATTAAGCTCACTTTACCATCAGAAATAGTAGAAAGCACAATAATTGCTGAACCCAATTGATTTTTTAAATCGTCAACCATCGTTCTTAACATTTTTGGCTCAACACCATTAAGCTCACGAACTAAAAGTTTGATACCTTTCACGTTTTTAGCTTGTCCACCCAAAGAAGAACTTTCTTGGGCAGCTTGCTGATCTTTTAGTTGTTGGAGTTCTTTTTCTAATAAGCGGTATTTTTCTTGGACTGTCTTAATTCTTTCAACCAAGTTTGTACCGTCACTTTTTAGAACTTGTGCAACAAGAGAGATAAGGTCTGATTGCTCATGAACACTCTCAATTGCTGTAATACCTGTAATTGCCTCAATACGGCGAATACCAGCAGCAGTACCTGACTCACTGATAATACGGAACAAACCAATATCACCCGTTCTAGAAGCGTGAGTACCACCGCAAAGCTCAGTAGAGAAATCACCCATGGTTAAAACACGAACACGTTCATCGTATTTCTCACCAAACAGTGCCATAGCACCTTTCTCTTTAGCGTCTTCAAGATCCATTAACTCAGTGACAACAGGTGAGTTAAGACGGATTTGTGCGTTTACAATGTCTTCGATTTTGCGCAATTGTTCTGGTTTAACTGCTTCAAAATGAGAGAAGTCAAAACGCAGGTATTTATCGTTAACCAAAGAACCTTTTTGCGTAACATGCGTACCCAGTACTTGGCGTAATGCAGCATGTAATAAGTGAGTCGCAGAGTGATTTAAGCGAATGGCATCACGGCGAGCAATATCAATGTTAGCATTGATTTTATGGTTAACAATAAATGACCCTACGTTAACTTTACCAATATGGCCAATCGCTTTACCGTATTTTTGCGTATCTGTGACTTCAAACTGACTATCTTTGCCTATCAGAACACCTTTATCGCCAACCTGTCCACCAGACTCGGCATAGAATGCCGTTTTATTTAAGAAGATAATCCCTTCTTCGCCTGCTTTTAATTCAGTGACTGATTGTCCGTTATGGAAAATGGCAGTAATTGTACCCTGCTGTTCATTATGATCATAACCAGAGAAATCACTGCGACTATCAACTTTAATAAGACTATTATAGTCAGTACCGAAACCGCTGGATTCACGAGCACGTTTACGTTGCTCTTCCATCGCGACTTCAAAGCCTTTCTCATCAACTTTGATATTTCTTTCGCGACAAACATCAGCAGTTAAATCAAGAGGGAAACCATATGTATCATAAAGGCGGAAAGCGGTTTCACCCGGAAGAACGTCATCTTTTAATTGAGCAAGCTCTTCATCTAATAGTTGAAGACCACGTTCTAATGTACGAGCAAACTGCTCTTCTTCCGTTTTTAATACTTTTTCAACGATAGCTTGTTGGCGTTTTAATTCTTCACCCGCTTCTGCCATCACTTCAATTAATGGAGCGACTAATTTATAGAAGAAGGTATCTTTGGCACCAAGCATATAACCATGACGTACTGCTCGACGAATAATACGACGCAGAACATAGCCACGGCCTTCATTAGAAGGGATAACGCCATCGCAAATAAGGAATGAACAAGAACGAATATGATCGGCAATAACGCGTAATGATTTATTTTCTAAATCCGTTGCATTAGTCACTTGTGCAACAGATTTAATTAAAGAACGGAATAAATCAATGTCATAGTTAGAGTTTACATGTTGTAAAACAGCGGTAATACGCTCTAACCCCATTCCCGTATCAACAGATGGTTTCGGCAGTGGATCCATAGTGCCATCTGACTGACGATTAAATTGCATGAAAACGATATTCCAGATCTCAATATAGCGATCGCCGTCTTCTTCTGGTGATCCTGGAGGTCCGCCCCAAATGTGGTCACCATGATCATAAAATATTTCGGTACAAGGTCCACAAGGGCCAGTGTCACCCATTTGCCAGAAGTTATCTGATGCAAATGGTGCGCCTTTATTATCACCAATGCGGATTATTCTTTCGGCAGGAATACCAATTTCTTTATTCCAAATATCATAAGCTTCATCGTCTGTGGCATATACCGTTACCCAAAGTCTTTCTTTAGGTAAGTTAAACCACTCTTTGCTGGTTAATAATTCCCAAGCAAAATTGATTGCGTCATGTTTGAAATAGTCACCAAAACTGAAATTACCTAGCATTTCAAAAAAAGTATGGTGACGAGCAGTATAACCCACATTTTCTAAATCGTTATGTTTACCACCTGCACGCACACAACGTTGTGCAGTTGTCGCTCGGGAATAAGGTCTATTGTCCAATCCAAGAAATACATCTTTGAATTGGTTCATCCCTGCGTTTGTAAACAGCAATGTTGGATCGTTATTTGGAACCAAAGAACTGCTAGGTACTATTTGATGTCCTTTAGTATGAAAAAAGTCGAGAAACGCCTGACGGATCTCAGCGGTGCTTTTGCTCATAATTATCCCGAAATCAAGCTGGAAAAACAGAAATTAGAAATCTAGTTAGAGGAGGTTTATTGTTACCTCTACTTAGCCAACGAATACATAAGTAGGGATAAGATAGAATTTCTTCTGTCAGAAGTAAAACCCCCGATAAACTTATTCGTGTTGACATTGTAAATCGTCTAGTTTTTTTCTGAAAGTGGGATTGTTATCTGAGAATGGGACTTTTCTCTATTTAAGAGAGATTATTCTAAGAAATGTAAGTAGTTTAAAGTATTTTCATTTTGTAATTATTAAAAACTATTTGTTATTATTAGTTTTTTATCTCATCACATAGTATATGTGTTTTTTTCTTAAATAATTTCTTTTTCTTATAGCAATCAATAATAAACACATAAGCATTATCACTTAAAACAAATAATAAACTCACGATAACTTGCTAAAATAAAAGTGTTTCTCAGTATAAAACCTATCTCATCACTAAATAATCTCTAAAATACTATCTAAATTAGATTCAAATATCTTGAAGGTATTTATCACTATATGTCAATTATTTACTATCTGGTTCAACCAGATGGTAGTAGTGATTCTTATTTAGATTTGTAATTTATGAGAATATATCATCAAAACTTCACTATATAAACTTTCATACAACTATAAAAAATAGTTAGTAAAAAATATCGTTATATCAAATAAAATAGTGTTAAAGGCTGATTTTGATGGATAGAAAATAGAATAAACTCGATATAAACCCTAAATTGGATAAATAATACTGCATACAACAAAAAGGAAGCTTTTTTAGAGCTTCCTTTTTTAAGTGAGTTAAATCACATTAATTGACTAACCATTTATCATTATAATGATAATAAATTGTCTAAATATGGAATCAGTTAGTGGTTTTATCACAAGCTAAGAGAGATTATTCTTCCGCCTCTCCGAGATCGGCCGCATCACCTTCATTCGTGAAATCAGCTGCACTTGTAAACTCACCTGCGTGGTTTAATAACATTTCACGTAGTTTGGTATTTAAATCATCGTACATTTCTGAATGCTCTTTTAGGTAAGTTGTTGCATTGGCTTTACCTTGACCAATCTTCTCACCATTATAGCTGTACCATGCACCCGCTTTCTCTACCAATTTATGTTTAACACCTAAATCAATCAGTTCACCAAAGGTATTGATGCCTTCGCCATACATAATTTGGAATTCAGCTTGTTTAAATGGTGCTGCAATTTTATTTTTCACCACTTTAACGCGTGTTTCACTACCCACAACTTCATCACCGGTTTTAACAGAACCGATACGACGAATATCTAAACGAACAGATGCGTAGAACTTAAGCGCATTACCACCAGTTGTGGTTTCTGGGTTACCAAACATAACACCAATTTTCATACGAATTTGGTTGATGAAAATAAGTAATGTATTTGAGTTTTTCAGGTTACCCGCTAATTTACGCATAGCTTGGCTCATCATACGAGCAGCAAGACCAACGTGAGAATCACCGATTTCACCTTCAATTTCAGCTTTTGGCGTTAACGCAGCAACGGAGTCAACAACGATAACATCAACAGCACCAGAGCGAGATAATGCATCACAAATTTCTAAGGCTTGCTCACCGGTATCAGGCTGAGAACACAGCAGATTATCAATATCTACGCCTAATTTTTTTGCATAAATTGGATCTAATGCGTGTTCAGCATCGATAAACGCACATATTTTACCTTCACGTTGAGCTGAAGCGATAACTTGTAGTGTTAAAGTTGTTTTACCTGAAGATTCTGGGCCATAGATTTCAACAATGCGACCACGTGGTAAACCACCAGCACCTAAAGCAACGTCTAATGATAAAGAACCTGTAGAGATGGTTTCAACGTTCATGGAACGATCTTCGCCCAGACGCATGATAGACCCTTTACCAAATTGCTTTTCAATTTGACCAAGTGCTGCGGCCAATGCTTTTTGTTTGTTTTCATCAATAGCCATGTTATCTCCCTCTGGGCAGTGAAGCATAAGGATGGGTCACTACCATTAAAACGTGTATGATTTTGCTTGTTGAAATTTATTATACTGTATAATCATACAGTATCAAGTTAATTATTTATAATTTCTCTAAGTATTGATTTTAAAGAAAAAATAACAGATTCCGCTCTTACTTGCTCTCGTGAACCACTGAATATACAGTGTTTTGCTGTTACCTGAACACCAGTTGTTGTTTTAACAGCAAAGCCAAACCAAACTAACCCCACTGGTTTTTCTTTACTGCCTCCACCAGGGCCAGCAATACCGCTAACTGAAATAGCAAAATCTGCATTTGCAGCGCTAAGTGCGCCTTTCGCCATTTGAAGAACAACTTCTTCGCTAACAGCGCCGTATTTAATCAAGGTTTGTTCATCAACGCCTATCATTTCATGCTTTGCTTCGTTACTGTAGGTCACAAAGCCACGATGATAATAATCAGAACTTCCTGCAATATCCGTGATGATTTTTGCAATCCATCCACCAGTGCAAGACTCTGCCGTTGTTATTGTGCTCTTCTTTTCAATTAACGCTTTACCCACCTCAATACTTAGGCGAGTCATTTCATCGTAATTTATCATTAAGGTTCATCTAACCTCTATTCTAAACTTTACTGTTTAAGATTTCTTTCTGGTGCAATCCCATAACCATAGACCACCAATTGCGAGTGCAAAGATGGCACCAAAACCAATTCCGATGGCAACAACAGAAATACCAATACTAGTGACTAGTGAGAACAAGCCTAACATTAATAGCATCGCTGTATTTTCACCTAAGTTTTGTACTGCGATAGCATTACCAGCTCCCACACTGTGTTTGCCTTTATCTTGTAATAGCGCATTTAATGGCACCACAAAGAAGCCACCAAAAACACCAATAACGATAAGAATTAAATAGGATGGAATAATTGAGGTTTGCAGTGAAAAATAAACTACCCCAAGACCAATTAAAATGCCCGCTGGCATACAGCGACGTACTGTTTTCAGTGTCACAAATTTAGCGGCTAATCCAGCCCCTACAACAATGCCAATAGCCACCATTGCATTTAATATCGTTGGAGTGGTGTTGTCAGTCATGCCCAATGCAATAGGCACCCATTGAACAAGCAGAAAACGCAAAGTTACCCCAGCGCCCCAAAACATACTTGTTCCTACTAAAGAAAAGCGACTTTCCTTATCTGCCCATAAAGTACGTGTTGCCTCGATAAATTGAGCGAACATTTTTTTTATGTTCCAACCTCGACCTATTTGAGCAGCAGATAATTTAGGTATGCCAAAGTTAACAAAAACTGCCAAAGCGTACATTGCAGCACAGACACCTAATGCAAAAACAATACTCCAATCAGAGAGTAAACCACCAATTACTGAACCTAATAAAATAGCCGCTATGGTTGATGCTTCCATTAAACCATTTGCTTTTACTAAGCGTTCACCATCAGTTAATTCTCCTAAAATACCATATTTGGCTGGTGAATAAACTGCAGCACCAATCCCAACTAAGGCGTAACCTAAGAAGGGATCAGAGCCAACACAAATGAGAAAAGCACCCACGAATTTTAAGATATTACCACTGAGCATAACCCTACCTTTAGGGTTACGATCAGCAACTTGCCCAACAAAAGGTGCTAAGAGAATAAAAGCCAGCACAAAGACCATTTGTAAAACAGGTTGGCTCCATTCAGGGTAAAGAGCCGATTTAAACTGGGCTAAAATGGCAAAAAGTAGTGCGTTATCAGCAAAAGCAGAAAGAAATTGCGATAACAATACTGCTTTCATTCCCCGACTCATTAATGGAGGCTGGCTAATATTCTCTGACATTAGTTATTTTCCTGTTCAGCTAGTTTTTTCAATGAGACAAAATCCGTTTTCCCACTCCCAAGAACAGGAATTTCTTTGATAAAACGAATATCCTTCGGTACGGCTATTTCAGCAACACCTTCAGCTTTAGCCAATGTTGATAACGCGCTACGATCCAATTGCTTATCGGTTGTAAATAGTACCAATGATTCACCTCTACGTTTATCACTGATTGTCACAACAGCATGCTCGCCAGTGGATGCTTTACGTGCAAGCTGCTCGACACCTTCAAGAGAGACCATCTCGCCAGCAATTTTAGCAAAACGTTTTACCCGTCCTTTAATAGTGCAAAAGCCTTCACTATCGATAGCAACAATATCACCAGTATCGTACCAACCTTCTTCGTCAATACCGTCCGCATTTGTAGCTACAGGGATTTCTAGTTTTTCTGGTGATTCAACACGTAGATACCCCATCATTACATTCGGGCCACGTAATTGTAATCGTCCCCCTTCCGCGATCCCATTCATTGGGATAAGTCGGCTTTCCATACCCGGTAATAAACGACCTACAGTATGTGTTTTAGCGCTCATAGGTACGTTAATTGACACAACAGGCGCACACTCGGTAACACCATAACCTTCTAATATGCGGATACCGAACTTTTCTTGCCATAAAATACGGGTTGATTCTGATAGTTTTTCAGCACCAGCAACCACATACCTAACCCTGGCAAAATCGTAAGGATGAGCAAACTTTCCGTAATTACCTAGAAAGGTTGATGTACCAAATAACACCGTACAATTTTGGTCATACACTAATTCAGGCACAACACGATAGTGTAATGGACTTGGATAAAGAAAAACACGAGCACCCAAGCAAATCGGCGTTAATAGACAAGCAGTTAGGCCGAATGCATGGAATAACGGTAATGCTGACATAAATTTATCTTTAGGTGAAAAGTCAGCAATAGCACGAATTTGATCTACGTTAGCCAGTAAACTCGAATGACTATGAACAACTCCTTTCGGTGTACCTTCAGATCCTGACGTAAATAGAATAACCGCAGCATCAGTCGATTTTTGCGGTAACATCGCTTTATGTGGCGTAATAAGGTGTTTGAGGACCCAACGCTTATCTTCACTCGTCACACTATCTTTGAGATCTTCAAGGTAAATCCAATTCGCTTCTGGGGTTTGTTCAGGAATATGTAATAAATTCCCTTTTTCTAAAAATTGGCGTGATGTAAAAATGGTTTTGATTGAAGCTGCTTTCATCGCATTTTGTACACCTAAGCTACCCGCAGTGTAGTTAAGCATAGCAACAACACGTTGACGCATTGTTGCACCTAATAACGCAGCTGCTGTTACTGTTGTATTTGGAAGTAACAAGCCAATGCGTTCATTAGGCTCTGTGTAGCGTTCAATTAGTCGGCTGATCCCTAATGTTTTTTTCAGCAATCCTTGGTAAGAATCTTCTTTTAGATTGATATCTGAAATTAACGGGCTAAATCGACCATATTGAGACATAGCCTGTAAAAATGCCTCATACAGTGTAATTTTAGGGCGTGTATCCATGATGGCATTCATCATGATATCACGCATTGCTTCCCCAGCTAATCGACGACGCTCAGCTGATTTTTCTGCTTTTGGCATCGGTAAATCAACGGCTGGAAGTACCTTGATTGTGATTTTAGGAAAGAAATGAGATTTCACACGCAGACTTTTGCGTACTCGTGAAAAGTAGCTAAATTCAGCACCTTCAATCCTAACAGGAACAACTTTAGCGCCTGATTTAGCAGCAATAAAAGCAGCCCCTTCATAAATCTTCATTAATCCATTCGTTACTGTGATCCTTCCTTCTGGAAAAATCACCACAGGACGACCTTTATCGACTTCTTTTACTAATTGACGCACCGCCATTGGGTTTGCGGGATCTAAAGGCACAATATCAGCATAACGACCTAACCATCTTGTCGTTTTTGCAGAAGCCACAGAGGTATAAACAGCAAACACAGGATTAATAGGTAGGAATAAACGTAATAATATACCATCAATAAAAGAAGTATGATTTGGTGTAATTATACATTTTTCATATTGGGAAAACTGATTAACAAGTCCTTCAATTCTTATTCTAAATAAGAATTTAAATAGTGTTTTAAAAAACGCTATTAACATCATATCCATATCTCATTTTGCTATAATTAGCCTTACTATAAATAGGATGTGATGAAAATAAAATAGATGGCCTCTGTTTTGTCCTTTATATCAGACGACTTCCTAATTATTTGGCAAGTTTTGCGAGAATTACTGCAATAATTTCATTAATAGATAATCCAGCATCAACAATAATATCTGCGCATTGCATGTATAAAGGTTCACGCTTAATTAAAACATCATGCATTTCTGAAACTAAGGTTTTTCCTGTCAAACTAGGTCTTTGTGCTTCATTCGGATCTTGGGATAAACGTTCAACTAATGTCTCAAGCGAGGCCTGTAAATAAATTGTAACACCTGAGGTTTTCATATAAGCACGATTTTTATCTGCTAAAACCATCCCCCCACCAGTTGAAATAACTTGGTTAGGTTGGCTTACTTGAACAAGAGCGTCTGACTCAATTTGACGAAAGAAATCCCAACCCTTATCTTCCACCATAGAAGATATAGTTTGTTGATATTTTTGGGTTATCCAATAATCCGTATCAATAAATCTATAATTTAAAGAGAGAGAAAGTGCTTTACCTACTGTTGTTTTCCCTGCACCTCGAGGTCCGATAAGGTAAATTGTACTTTCCATAAAATGCACTATCTCCATAGTGTGTCCCCATTAGGGTGTAATTAAAAATTTACATTCTGTAAAGTGTAAACATCATACCTGATGTAACAAAAAAATAAAGCCACACTTTAGAAAAGTATGGCTTATTTAATATTCTCAATAATTAGCGACGAATTGTATTATCACCGTAACCAATCCATTTGTAGGTCGTTAAGGCATCTAATCCCATTGGGCCTCTGGCATGTAATTTCTGCGTACTAACAGCAACTTCTGCACCTAGGCCGAATTGTCCGCCATCAGTAAAGCGTGTACTTGCATTGACATACACTGCGGCAGAATCAACTTGACGAACAAAACGGTCAGCATTAGAAATAGATTGCGTTAAAATAGCATCCGAATGCGCTGTGCCATAACGGCGAATATGGCTAATAGCTTCAGTTAAGCCACCCACCACTTCTACATTTAGATCAAGTGATAACCATTCATCACAATAATCTGCATCTTTTACATCAACAACAGTTGCTCCACCTTTTTTCAGCCCAGCTAATGCTTTTTCACTTGAGTGCAAAGTGACCTTTTGAGCAGCCATGGCATTACTTAGCTGTGGTAAAAATACATCAGCAATGTTTTCATGTACTAAGAGTGTTTCTAACGAATTACATGCGCTTGGCCGTTGTACTTTAGCATTAACAATAACGGTTAATGCTTTTTCTAAATCGGCACTTTCATCAACAAATGTATGGCAAACACCAATCCCACCAGTGATAACAGGGATCGTTGATTGTTCACGACATAATTTATGTAATCCAGCTCCGCCACGAGGAATAAGCATATCAATATACTCATCCATTTTTAGCATTTTAGCGACTAACTCACGATCAGGTTTATCAATCGCCTGAATTACCCCCGCAGGAATACCACATTTTTCTAAAGCTTGTTGAATAACGGCAACCACGGCTTGATTGGTATGGTGTGTCTCTTTACCACCACGAAGAATGGCTGCATTGCCCGTTTTTAAACATAATGAAGCAACATCAATCGTGACATTAGGGCGAGCTTCATAAATAACACCAACAACACCTAGTGGCACACGGCGACGTTCTAAACGTAAACCGCTGTCTAACATACGGCCATCAATAACTTGTCCCACTGGATCTTCTAAGCGACATACTTGTCGAACATCATCAGCAATAGCTTTTAAACGTTCAGAAGTCAGTAATAAACGGTCAAGCATAGCAGCATTAATATTGGCTTCACGAGCCACTTGCATATCTTTTTCATTGGCTGCAAGAATTGAAGCTTCTTGTTGCTCTAATAAATCAGCCATAACCAGTAATGCCTGATTTTTTTGCTCTGTCGATAATTGAGCTAAATGCCAAGATGCTTCTCTTGCTGATTTACCCATTTGTTCTAACATCGAAGGCTCCTTAGCTAACAATCATATCGTCACGGTGCACAGCAACACTGCCATACTCGTAACCTAAAATTTGACTAATTTCTTGTGAATGGTGTCCTGCAATTAAACGCAGTGCATCACTATTATAATGGGCAACACCATGAGCGAGATCTTTACCCTGTAAACTTTGAATGCGAATAACACATCCACGAGAAAAATCGCCTTTTATCTCTTTAATGCCTTTAGGTAAGAGGGAGCTACCTTTTTCTTTAATTGCTTTTTCAGCCCCTTCATCAACAATAATCACACCCGCAATTGGTGCACCAAAAATCCATCTTTTACGTGCTTCAAGTGGGCTTTCTAATCCGTGGAATAACGTTCCTACAGGTTCATTATTGATAACTTTAGCAATAACTTCAGGTTGTACACCGGCGGCAATGACAACATCAATACCTGCGCGCCCAGCAACAGTAGCTGCTTGTAATTTTGTTGCCATGCCCCCCGTACCTAAGCCAGATACGCTATCGCCCGCCATTTCACGTAATTCATCATTGATATCAAAGACTTCCGGGATCAGTTTTGCTTCAGGATTACTACGAGGATCAGCCGTATACAGTCCTTCAATATCAGTCAATAATAACAGTTTGTCAGCACTTCCTAAAATAGCGGCTAATGCAGACAGGTTATCGTTATCGCCTACTTTAATTTCTGCGGTTGCAACAGCATCGTTTTCATTAATAACGGGAATAATGCGATTATCTAATAAAGCATGTAATGTATCGCGTGCATTCAGGAAGCGTTCTCTATCTTCAATATCCGCTCGAGTTAACAACATCTGACCAATATGAATACCATAGATGGCAAATAATTGTTTCCATACTTGAATTAATGCGCTTTGGCCTACCGCGGCAAGCAACTGCTTAGAAGCAATAGTTGCGGGTAAATCAGGATAATTCAAATATTCACGCCCTGCTGCAATTGCACCAGAAGTAACAATAATAATCCGGTGACCTTTTTCGTGTTGTTTAGCGCATTGGCGAACCAGCTCAACAATATGAGACTGATCCAGACGTCGTGAACCACCAGTAAGTACACTTGTCCCTAATTTAACAACCAGTGTTTGGCTGCTACTCATAACATTTACCATTCTTGTTGATTATTTAAAAAGATAATACACAGTTTTATCAGGAGAGAAGCGTTATGCCAACCGACATAACGCAAAATCTATGAAAAGTTGCCCTAACACAAAATTAGGGCTGGATGGGAAGCGGAAATTTGTTCATTTTTTCATCTGGCATAAGTGTCATATCTAATTCACTCGCTGCCGTTTTAAGAAATTGATGAAAACGGATCAGTGTTTCATTGATTGATTCAGTAACATCATTTTTACTTATATTCTGATGTATCCAATCACCATTTTTATCGAATAGCCCAATCTGATAATGATAAATGAGCTGTTCATTGTTGCGTTCTAATTCCATCCACCAGCCCCAAAACTCACGTTTTTCTGGTACGACTTTCTTATTTACACAAACAGCTAAACAGTCAAAAAAGAACTGGTTCTCTTGGCATTGTTGCTCTCGGATATAAGGGCCGATTTGAGCAAAACGCTTTAATAACTTACCTCGGGTAGGGTTCAAAGATGAAGTCATAAATTCAGTCTCCTTAGAAACTCTACTGTTATATAATCTAATGTAATTAGCAAGTTATTGTTCATGATTAATTATATTAATTTGTCATAGATCCAATCAGCACTTTTTTGTAACGCTAGCTCTAAGCCTTCATAAAGCGGTTTTTCATTGATTGCTAAGATATCGCCATCCATAGAAGAACGAGCAATTAACTGAGAATCCTCTTTAGGGCTCATTTCATCACCTTTCCAGTAAACCCCCATCATAGGAACTGGAATTCGTCGTCCAATCAGCCCCTGGTTTTTCAGTGAATAACTGCTTAATGATAATCGAAGATTATTTTCATCAATATTCCATAAACCTAAGCGACTCGCTAATACATCAAGATACATCACAGGAATTTTTTTCTGTAGCTCAGATTGCGTGAAGAATGTATGAATTAAAGGCCCTAAGGCAACAACACCTTTAATTAATTTAGGGTAAATATAAGCTAAACGTACAGCAATATTTCCCCCAAAACGAAAGCCCATTACGCCCACACGAGTATGATCAACCCAAGGCACTTCAGAAAGTTGCTTGAGGACTTCGCCTTGTAACTGGCAGGTATCTTCAGTCAATTTTTGTTTTACTGAATAACCGATTGAAGGCATATCTAGCGTTAACATTGCAATGCCTTTCGGTGATAAATAATCCCTGAAGAAGCTGACATAATCGCTTTGAAGCCCATCTAACCCACCGCAAAATAATACTGTGGGATATGGGCCTCTACAATCTTTAGGTAAATGCAGAAAACCAGTTGTAGTTCCCTTTCCTTCTAATTTAAATGTGAGTTTTTTCACCTCAAAAGAGGAAAATTTTGTCGCATTCTCAAATGCTTTCATCGACAAAGTAACGGCTTGATCTGCTAAAAAATCACCATTAATAAAAGGATAGGCAGCAATACTATACAGATGTGCAGCCCGCAGCCAACAATCAGCGGCCGCATCTCCTGACTCATTTCTCAATGCTTTTTGTTGCCAAATCATAGCTTGATGTGACCATTCATATGACCAGCCACCTTTACGGTAACCCACAACGGTATCAATAAATTTATCATCACTACGAGGGGCATCATGTACAGCAATTCGGCTCAAAACTTCTTCTATCTCGATAGGTGAAATACCACGCCAAATCCACAGTAAACGCTGAATAGTACGATACCAATTTTGCTGACTTGTACCATTAAGCACAGTATATGTATTAATATTCGATTTTGGATGAGAGTACTGAATTAGTGTTGAGGTTTCAGCGTGTTTTGCTCTAGGTTTAAATAGAGTTTCAGAAAGGTTTGTATTATTTGCCATATCACTCTTCAAATCAGTCGATATCGAATAAAAGGGGCTAAAAAGTCTGGCTTTATCATAGCATGAAATCAACATGAACGGTGTGTATCACCACAAGTGATAGCACGAAGGTATAACGCAAAGGAAGAATAAAAGCATAAAAACAAAAATCCCCGCCAAGGCGAGGATCTCAATTAAAACAGCCAAATAAATGCTATCAAATTATTTTTGATCGCAAACTGGCGAAATAAAGGCAACACCCATATCCCAAGGCTGTTCAATCCAAGTATTTTGTGGAATATCAACTACAAAATCATCCACTAATGGGCGCCCTTCTGGTTTTGCGAAAATAGTCACAAAGTGAGCTTTTGGATACATGTCACGGATAACTTTAGCAGTACCACCAGTATCAACTAAATCGTCAACAACGATAAAGCCTTCACCATCACCTTCTGCTTTTTTTAAGATTTTGAGGTCACGCTGATGATCATGGTCATAGCTAGAAATGCAGACTGTATCCACATGACGGATACCTAATTCACGAGCAAGTAATGCAGCGGGAACTAATCCCCCACGGCTGACAGCAATAATGCCTGTCCATTGTTCGACTGGTAGTAAACGTTGCGCCAATTGACGGGCATGTATTTGCAACATATCCCACGTTACAACATATTTTTCGCTCATAATATTGTGATCCTAGCTACTTGAATGCGAGAGAAGCTTTTTTGCGGAAAAAAAGGTTGCGCGAGATTATAGTGATTTGAGCACCTAAAAACCAGAGAAAACATGCAAAGAGATGAGATTATCCTCATTTTTTTCTGTATTTTCTTTTTATGATTAAAAAATGAACCATATAAAAAAATGAATACAAATAGAGATCTACTTTCTTAGATAGAGATGTGAATAGAATGACGCATTCATCAGAAGAAAGTGATATTCTCAATTATATTGGCGTATAACGCTCAGAATAATAAAGCTAACCCTTAAAAAAGCGGTAGGCTATTAATAACACAGATGCTGTTAGAGGAGATCCATCGTGTCTGAACTATCTACTCTATCCCCACAACCACTATGGGATATTTTCGCAAAAATTTGTTCGATTCCACATCCATCACATCATGAAGAAGCCTTAGCTTCCCACATTCTTTCATGGGCAAGTGAAAAAGGTCTTTTCGCGCAACGCGATGCTGTCGGCAATATTTTAATTCGCAAGCCAGCAACTAAAGGCATGGAAGATCGTAAAACAGTTGTTTTACAAGCACACTTAGATATGGTGCCACAAAAAAATAACGACACGGTTCACGATTTCACTAAAGATCCTATCCAACCTTATGTTGACGGAGAATGGATCAAAGCAAAAGGCACAACATTAGGTGCTGATAACGGTGTTGGTATGGCGTCTGCATTAGCGGTTTTAGCTGATGACACCGTAAAACATGGCCCATTAGAAGTTCTATTAACCATGACTGAAGAAACAGGCATGGACGGTGCTTTTGGTTTACAACCAGGTTGGTTACAAGCTGATATTCTTATCAACACAGACTCTGAAGAAGAAGGTGAAATCTACATGGGTTGTGCGGGTGGTATTGATGTTAAAACCACAGTAAGCCTATCCTATGAAGCAATTCCTACAGGTCATGTTGTTAAGCAACTAGTACTAAAAGGATTAAATGGTGGTCACTCAGGTGGTGATATCCATTTAGGTTTAGGTAATGCAAATAAATTATTAGCACGTTTCTTAGCTGGTCATGCAAAAGAATTATCACTGAAATTAATTGATTTCCATGGTGGTACACTGCGTAATGCAATTCCTCGTGAAGCAAATATCGTATTTGCAATTCCAGCAGATAAAGTAAGCCAACTAGAAACAGTAAAAGCGAAATTTGAAGCATTATTAAAAAGCGAATTAGCCATTGCTGAAAAAAATCTGAAAATTGAGTTACTTGATACAACAACAGATAAGAAAGTATTTGAGGCAGACTGCCAAGAACGCTTAATAAACCTACTTAATGCAATGCCAAATGGCGTTATTCGTATGAGTGATGATGTTGAAGGTGTTGTTGAAACATCATTAAACGTTGGTGTTGTTAGCATTGTTGACGATAAAGTGGAAATACTTTGCCTAATCCGCTCTCTGATTGATAGCGGAAAAACTTATGTTGTCAGTATGCTGACTGCATTAGCAAAACTAGCTAAAGCTGATATCGAAACAAAAGGCGGTTACCCTGGTTGGAAACCTGATGCTGACTCACCTGTTATGCATTTAGTTCGTGATACCTATCAACAACTGTTTGATAAAGTGCCAAACATCATGGTAATCCACGCAGGTCTTGAATGTGGTCTGTTCAAAAAACCTTATCCAGATATGGATATGGTTTCTATTGGACCAACAATCCGTGGTGCTCACTCACCAGATGAACGTGTTCATATTAAAAGTGTTGGTCAATACTGGCAGTTATTAACAGCAATTTTAAAAGCTATCCCTGCTAAATAATCTTGCTTTAAACATCATAATGAAACCCGCTTAATTGGCGGGTTTTTTGTTACTAACGCTACCATAAAGAAATAATTTATCCCTCTATATACGCTCTATTTCTCTTAAGTATCATAATTTATTCCTTACAGAACAAATACCAACCCACCTTATTCCATTTTGGAATAAACAAATAATCTTAATAAAAATAATTTATAGAATGCTAATTATTATCATTAGCATTAATATTTATTGGGTGATATTTTCATGCTTTCCGCATTTAAAGTTAAAAAATAAAAATTCAAAGGGTCCTATTGTGTCTAACAAAAATTGCGTTGCTAGCGTCATTCTCGCCTTACCTTTAAGTTTACTCTCTATTCAAATTCATGCGGCAGTTAATCAAAATACATCTGAAAAGATAATTGTCACCGCGGCTCCATCACAAGATCCACAATCTCCTGTTTCAGGCTTTATTGCCACAAAAACACTATCAACAAATAAAACACCAACTGAAATTGAAAAAACACCACAATCTATTACGGTAATTACTCGTGATCAGATGGATGCTCAAGATGTCAGTTCCGTTTCTCAAGCGCTACGTTATACACCCGGCGTTTTCACCGAATATCGAGGAAGTTCTAATCGTAATGACGAGGTTTTTATTCGTGGATACAGTTATGCACCTCGTTTTTTAGATGGTTTAAGCTATGGTATGGGAGCTTCATCATCAACAGGGGCACTTGACCCATGGTTATTAGAGCGCGTTGAAGTTGTTAGAGGACCAGCATCTGTGCTTTATGGCCAAGTAAATCCAGGTGGCCTTGTTGCAATGACAAGTAAAAGACCCACTGCAACGCCTATTCGCCACATTCAAGTGCGAGCTGGTAATGATAAATTGGCAGAAACTGCATTCGACTTTTCAGGTGTATTAAGTGATGACAATCGTATTCTTTATCGCCTAAATGGTATTGCCAAAACACAACATACTCAAATAAAAAACTATAAAGAAGAGCGTTTTGCCCTCGCTCCCGCTATTACTTTTTTACCTAATGAACAAACACGTTTAACGTTATTAAGCTTTATTCAGCAAGAGCCTGAGGCTGGTTATCGTAACTTTTTACCCGCTTATGGTACGGTGAAAAAAACACCTGAAGGCACTATTCCTTTTGATTTTGACGTAAACAACCCTGATTATCACCAATCGTGGCGTCAACAATATGGCGTAGGCTATGAATTTGAACATGAATTTAGTGACTCACTCAAAATAGTACAAAATGCTCGTTATAGTCATATTAATCAAAAATATAAATACCTTGTTTTCGGCTCATTAAGAAAAGACAATCCTTATGTGCTTGAACGTAGAGCCCAGCAAGAACAACGTGAAACAGATACTTTAGGAATAGATACACGTTTACAAGCTGATTTTACTACTGCAAAACTTAATCATACAGTGATTGCAGGTATTGATTATCAGTGGAGCAAAGATCAAGACAATTTACGTCGGGCTACGGGCTCAGAGTACGATCTGGATTGGCGTGATCCTAATTATAATCATCCGATTAATATGAGCTTACAAAAACCTGCAACAGACCAGTTGCAAAAACGCGATCAAATCGGGTTGTATCTACAAGATCAGATCCAATGGAAAAATTGGATATTACTTGCAGGTTTACGCCAAGACTGGGCGCAAGTACGAACTCATGATTTCTTAGCAACCACATATGATCAGCAAGATGATAATAAACTAACGGGTCGTGCTGGTCTTTTATATGCTTTTGATAATGGTATTTCACCTTATATAAGTTACAGCACCTCTTTTGAGCCTAATTTACAAACCCGTAGAGCACCAGGTAGTGCGCCATTTGAGCCAAGCGAAGGACGTCAATTAGAAGCGGGTATTAAATACCTCACACCAAATCAGCAAACATTAGCAACGCTCTCTATTTATCAGTTACAACAACGTAATGTTACTAACTATAATGCCGAGAAAGCCTATTTTGAGCCTGTTGGTGAGATTAGAAGCCGTGGTATTGAAGCACAAATTAATAGCCAATTAACTGAAAATATTTCCTTCATTAGTAGCTATGCTTACACCGATACAGAGGTCAGAAAAACCATTATTGCAGGAACACAAGGAAAAGAGTTACCTAGAGTTCCTAAGCATATGGCATCATTTTGGGGTCAATATGATGAAACCTCAGGGCTATTTAATGGGGCTAAAGCGGGCTTTGGTGTGAGATATGTAGGTGTATCTCAAGGTGATACTAAAAATACAATCAGTGTTCCTGCGGTAACCTTATATGATGCAATGATTGGTTATTCATTAGGTGAGTTATCACCTTCTTTAAAAGGTGCTGAAATTCAGCTTAATATGAATAATATTGCGAACAAACATTATGTTGCATCTTGTGCTGGTGATACCGCATGCTTTTATGGGATAGGTAGAACAATGACAGCAACGATGAATTATCGCTGGTAAGATCATATAGAATAAATTAACTACATTGACCATAGCCAATCTATTGATCGGCTATGGTTTTTAATTCTTATAGCGCCAAAAGAAGTTGCCGTTCTATTTGTGGATCTTGCAAGGTGACATGAAATCCGATTAATCGGACACCTCGGCCATTTCGACGTTCATGCCATGCTTGATAAGCGATATTTATTAAATCAGCTTTTTCTAAAATAGGATGAGTATGCTCTTGCGTCGTTAACTGAAAATCATCAAATTTTAGCTTAACGCCTTGCCTTGCGATCCTTAGATCGGGTTTAACCTTTGCGAGTCGTTTTTCTAATTCGTTATACAATCCATCTAGTAATGCTAAGCAGTCATCCCATGAATTAATATCGTAGGCAAACGTCCGTTCAACACCTACCGATTTTCTAAGTCTATCAGGGTTAATTTCTCGCTCATCAATACCATGGCTACGCTCCCAAAGGTTTTGTCCAAATTTTCCTAATGCTTTTACTAAAGAAATAACATCTGTACGACGAATATCAGCACAAGTTTCTAGCCCCATTTCTTGCAAACGAGCAAATGTTACCTTACCTACTCCTGGTATTTTATTAAGCGGTAATTTCAGAATAAAATCATCAACTTGCTCAGGAGTAATAACAAATTGCCCGTTAGGCTTATTAATATCAGAAGCAATTTTTGCCAGAAATTTTATTGGTGCAATGCCTGCGGATGCAGTGAGATTTAATTCATCAAAAATTTGTTGGCGAATTTCTTGAGCCATCAGCGTTGCAGAGCCATGGCAATGCTTACTTTCAGAGACATCAAGATAAGCTTCATCAAGTGAAAGAGGTTCAATAAGGTGAGTATATCGAGAAAATATCTGCCTGATCTTTGCTGAAGTTTCTTTATACAGAGCCATTCTGCCAGGCAATACTTTTAAATGAGGACACAGCTTCAAAGCTGTCGCGGTTGACATTGCACTACGGACACCAAAACGACGTGCAGGATAATTTGCAGTACAGACAACACCTCGGCTAGAGGCATTTCCACCAACCGCAATTGGGATCTCTTTTAGTGCTGGATTATCACGCATTTCAATCGCAGCATAAAAACAATCCATATCAACATGAATAATTTTACGCATACAATTTCCTCATTTACATTACTGTTTAAATATACAGTAAATAAATATTAACTACAATTTTTATTCACTCTTAGCTCCCTCTAACGAGGTGTATTTCTCATAAAAATCTGAATTAGTCTGTTTATTTATAGAATTGTCACAAAGTGATGTTAGATTATTTTTGCTTGTTGATTAATTACATTCACCTTAATAATTGTTTTGTAACTACCTATAAAACAAGGAAATAATTTTTCATGATCAAATTATTTATTGCTATTTCTCTCTTTTTTTATTCTGTAATTCTTATGGCATCCCCTAAAATTATCGCACATCGTGGTGGCACAGCTGATGCCCCAGAAAATACTGAAATTGCTATAAAAACAGCACTCTCTAATCAAGCTGATGCAATTTGGATCACTATTCAATTATCAAAAGATAACATTCCTGTACTTTACCGCCCTAGTGACTTAAAAAACCTAACTAATGGGCAAGGCATGATTTCTGAGTTTACTGCACAGGAACTTAAACAATGGGATGCTGGCTATAAATTCGCAGAAGCACAGCAATACCCTTACCGAAATAAAGGGATCACTATTCCTACCTTAGATGAAATCTTAACTCAATTTCCCACTACTCAATTTTATCTTGATTTAAAATCACCTGATGCTGATCCCATTATTCAAGGTGAAGCATTAGCTACAGTTCTCAGTAAGCATAATGCACTTGATAGAACCCGTATTTATTCCACTAATACCGCCTTTCTTGATGCACTCCCGACTAATGTAGAGCGTTTTGAAAGTCGTGATATTACCCGCGATATCCTCGCCAATATTACTATGAGCCACGTTTGCTTATTGCCTGAAAACTTAGATATTACTCGTTGGTATGGGCTTGAATTACATCGAAAAGTAGAAGTTGTTGAAAAATATACTTTAGGTGAAGCGCGATCAGTTTCCGTTCTGAGTTGGGATAAGGATGCAATGTCCTGTTTTCGTGCTGGTGGCAATGCCCATATTGTTCTTTTTGGTATCAACACCGAAAAAGATTATATTCAAGCTACAGAATTAGGTGCTGATGCCGTCATGGTTGACTCTCCAGCCAAAATGAAAGTATTTAGGAAAGAGTAAATAATTCTATTTAGGTTTTCACTTTTATATTCACTTTATTCTCTTCTACACTTAATAGTGTTATCCGATAGAAATAAGTAAGGAGGAATAAAATGTTAAACAATAAAATTTCTGGTGATTGGAATTTATTCAAAGGAAAAGTAAAAGAAAAATGGGGAAAGATCACCCATGATGAACTTGATATTATCGAAGGTACACGAGAGCAACTCATTGGTAAACTTCAAGAACATTATGACTATTCCTATGAAGAAGCCAAAAAAGAAGTTTTAGAATGGGAGGGGCAAAACCCTTATCCATGGAAGTGAATCTTTAACACAAGGATTCGCTTTTTATTATCCTACTTCTATTCTATTAAAAACTTTTTTTAGAATGCTTATATTTTTAGAATGAATGAAATAAAAAAGAGTGATGGTAATTAAAGCCATCACTCTTTTTTTATCTAAATATCTTTTTTACTATTAAAGAATTCGATTCTTTTTCAGTAACTCTTCTCGTGCGGACTCTTTTGCCATACGTTTTTTACGTGCGTCACAAGGTTCAGGGCAATCACACTCTTTTTCTATCCCCATAGCCCCTAAACCACCGCAACTGCCTTGAAGGCTTTTACGTTTTACAATATATCCTAACGCCATTCCAAAGAAGGCAATCAAGAATAAGATGAAGGCAAAAAGAAATATTTTTAACATAACCTTCTCTCCTTAAATTCTATTTTTTCAAGAACGGGGCGAACGCTTTACTATAACGCTCTTCAAACCCATTTTCAGTTTTCACTATCATAAAGACAGGAATATTTAGTTTATTTGCTACTTCTAACCCCTTTTCAGGCCCTAAAACATTCAATCCAGTAGAAAGGCCATCAGCACTCATGCAAGTGGGGACAATCACAGTAATAGAAACGAGGTTATGTTTAATAGGATGACCTGTAGTTGGATCAATAGTATGGGAATAGCGGATACCGTCTTCTTCAAAGTAGTTACGGTAATCACCAGAGGTTGCAATTGAATTATCACCTGGTTCAATAATTAACTGAACGCTCTGTTTTGTACCATCATTAGCTGGTTTCTCAATTGCTATACGCCAAAGCTTGTCATTACCATTTACACCTTGTGTTCTTACTTCACCACCAATATCAACCATATAGTTAGTGATATTCTGTGATATTAAATACTCAGCAACAGCATCAACACCATAGCCTTTAGCAATAGAAGAGAGATCGACATAAAGCTCAGGGATCTTCTTGATCAGTGTATTCCCTTCAATAGCTAAGTAATCAATGCCAATCCACTGTTTACGTTTTGCTAATTCATCTTCAGAAGGCTGGTGAGTAAATCGACCTTCTGGGCCAAATCCCCATAAATTTACTAAAGGTCCAACAGTCACATCTAAAGCACCATCCGTGATTTTATTAATACGAATGGCTTCACTCACTACTTTAGCGGTAGCAGGTGAAACAGGGAATGGTGTATTAATTTCACGACTTTGATTGAAACGACTCAATTCAGAATGAGGACGATATGTTGACATTTGATCGTTCACTTCTTCAAGAATACGATCGATCTCTGTTTGTAAGACGTTTTGTGGAGGTGAATTACTATCAGGAACATATTTAATCGAGTAATAAGTTCCCATTGTTTCGCCTTCTAATACCTGCTGTTTTTCACCACATGCAGACAATAGAACTAAAGCAGACAGCATCACTATCCAATTTATCATCTTTCTTTTTAACATAACTCTCTCTTCTGATCATGAGCGCCCACATAAGTGGGCGCTTGTCATTTCATTCATTTATGCTTAATGGGAGGTTAGGATCAACCGCCAAAGTCATCCAGCATAATGTTTTCATCTTCAACGCCTAAGTCTTTGAGCATTTTAATAACAGCTGCGTTCATTACTGGCGGTCCACACATATAGAATTCACAATCTTCTGGTGCTGGATGATTTTTGAGGTAATTCTCAAACAACACATTGTGAATAAATCCTGTATATCCTGTCCAGTTATCTTCAGGTAAGGCGTCTGAAAGTGCGACATTCCATGTGAAGTTTTCGTTTTCTTTTGCAAGCATATCGAAGTCTTCAGTGTAGAACATTTCACGCACAGAACGAGCACCATACCAGAAGCTGATTTTACGTTTAGAATGTAAGCGTTTTAACTGATCAAAAATATGTGAGCGCATTGGTGCCATACCTGCACCACCACCAATGAAGATCATCTCTGCATCAGTTTCTTTAGCGAAGAATTCACCAAATGGCCCTGAAATTGTCACTTTATCACCTGATTTTAATGACCAAATGTACGATGACATTATGCCTGGTGGCACATCAGGATTACGTGGTGGTGGTGTTGCAATACGCACGTTTAACATGATGATGCCATGCTCTTCAGGATAGTTTGCCATTGAGTAAGCACGTACTGTGGTTTCTTTTACATCAGAAACGTAGCGGAATAAGTTAAATTTATCCCAGTCTTCACGATACTCTTCAGGCACATCAAAATCTTCATAACGCACGGTATGAGGTGGGCATTCGATCTGAATAAATCCACCAGCACGGAAAGGTACAACTTCACCTTCAGGAATTTTTAATACTAATTCTTTAATGAAAGTTGCTTTGTTATCGTTTGAGATAACTTCACATTCCCATTTTTTAACACCAAAGATTTCTTCTGGTAATTCTAATTTCAGGTTGTTTTTTACGTTGACCTGACAGGCTAAACGACAACCCTCTTTAGCTTCACGCTTGTTAATATGCGAAAGTTCTGTTGGCAGAATATCACCGCCACCCTCTAGCACTTTAACGCGACACTGACCACAAGAGCCACCGCCACCACAAGCCGATGAAATAAAAATACCTTCGTTTGATAATACGTTTAGTAATTTATCACCTGCTGGTGCATTAAAGCTTTTGTCTGGGTCTCCATTGACCTCAACTGAAATATCCCCTGTATTGACCAGTTTTGATTTTGCGAACAAAATCAACGCTGTTAATACCAATACAATCAGGGTAAACATCACGACACCTAGAATAATTATATCCATGAGTTCTTCTCACCCTTTATAGCTGAACACCAGAGAAGGACATGAAACCTAATGCCATCAACCCTGTGGTGACAAAAGTAACGCCTAATCCTTTCATACCTGCCGGTACATCCGCGTACTTCATTTTCTCACGGATAGAAGCCAACAATACGATGGCTAACATCCAACCAATTCCAGAGCCGAAACCATAAACAATAGACTCACTAAAGTTATAGTCACGTTGTGCCATAAATGACACACCACCGAAAATGGCGCAGTTAACGGTAATAAGAGGCAAGAAGATCCCTAATGCGTTATACAGCGCAGGGAAATAACGGTCTAAAATCATCTCTAGGATTTGTACCAGTGCCGCTATCACGCCAATGAAAGTGATAAAGTTTAAGAAACTTAAATCGACACCTTCCATTAACGCATTATCACGTAACACATAGTTGTAAACCAAGTTATTCAATGGCACAGAAAGACCTAGAACAACGGTAACAGCGATACCTAATCCAAATGCCGTTTTTACGTTTTTAGATACAGCGAGGAATGTACACATCCCTAAGAAGAACGCGAGCGCCATATTCTCAATAAAAACAGCACGAACAAACAGGCTTATATAATGTTCCATGGCGATTAGTCCTCTTCAACCTGTGCAGGTTTTAATGTACGTAATCCCCAAATTAGCAAGCCAATGATAAAGAATGCACTTGGTGCTAACAGGAATAAACCGTTAGGCTGATACCAGCCACCATTCTGGATAGATTCCATCACGGTAATGCCAAATAATTTACCAGAACCGAAAAGTTCACGTAAAAATCCGACAAGGATCAAGATAGCGCCATACCCTAAGCCATTACCAATACCATCCATAAAACTTTCAATCGGTGGTGATTTCATTGCATAGGCTTCTGCTCGCCCCATAACAATACAGTTAGTAATGATAAGGCCAACGAAAACAGAAAGTTGCTTAGAGATTTCATACGCATAAGCTTGCAAAATTTGGTCAACAACGATAACTAATGAAGCAATAATCGCCATTTGAACAATAATACGAACGCTACTTGGTATGTAATTACGAATTAGTGAAATAAAGAAACTTGAGAATGCAGTAACCAGTGTTACGGCAATTGTCATCACGAATGCAGTTTCAAGTTTTGTTGTTACAGCCAGTGCAGAACACACACCCAATACCTGTAAAGCAATAGGATTGTTATCTAACAATGGCCCAAGTAAAACGCGTTTAATTTCTTTTGTATCAGCCATTGATTTCTCCTTCACGTACTTTTTTCAGGAATGGGCCGAAACCTTTTTCACCTAACCAGAAGTCGAACATATGCTGGATGCCATTTGAGGTCAGTGTCGCACCAGAAAGTCCATCAATGCCATAAGGATTGCCAGAAGCAGCACCACTACGCACAATCTTGATAGCAGGTACGCCTTCTTCATTGATTAGACGCTTACCTTTCCATTGTGCTTTCCACTGAGGATTGTCAACCTCACCACCTAAGCCTGGTGTTTCACCATGAGCATAATAAGTAATACCTTTGGAGGTTACGCCATCAATATCAACCGCAATAAACGCATACATCACAGACCATAAGCCAGAACCATAAACAGGTAGAACGACTTCTGTAGTTTTGCCTTGTTCATCAAGCACAAAATACACTTCTGCAGTATTTGCACGTCGGCGAATTTTAGCTGCATCGTCTGCTGGTGATAATGCAATTGAAGTATCATCACTACGTAATGCAGCGTTTAAATCAAAATTGCCTTTGCTATCAGTCAGTTCACCTGTCTGGAAATTAACAATTTTTGCTTTAATACGAGTGTTGTATACTTTCAGTACATCTGTCGCACTCATTTTAGGTACGAGCAGACCCGCAACATCAAGAATATTACGTTGTTTATCAAGAAGCTTTTGTTCTTCTTGTTTAGACTTCAGTCCAACAGCCGCTCCAGCTACTACCACGGAACACACTAGACATAGAATAAATACAACGAGGAACGTTCTTGCGACGCTATCTTTGTTTTTCTCTTTAGCCACGAGCTATTCTCCGCTTAATATTCGCCTGAACAACCACGTAATCGAACAGTGGTGCAAATAAGTTTGCGAATAAGATTGCCAGCATCATACCTTCTGGGTAAGCCGGATTGACGACACGAATAAGCACAGCCATTACGCCAATCAAAATACCGTAAGCCCATTTACCTTTATCAGTAAACGATGCGGATACTGGATCTGTTGCCATAAACATCATACCGAAAGCAAAACCACCTAATACTAAGTGCCAGTGCCAAGGCATTGAGAAGAGAGGATTGGTGTCTGAACCGATAAAATTAAACAGGTATGACATTGCAATCATGCCCACCATTACCCCAGCAACAATACGCCATGAAGCAATGCGAGCAAAAAGAATGACAGCACCACCGATTAAAATCATCAGCGTTGAAACTTCACCGATAGACCCTGGAATATATCCAAGAAAAGCATCCATCCAAGAGATAGGTTGTTGAGTGACGGTATTTAATAATGCACTTTCACCCGATACAGACCATTGTGACAATGGTGTTGCACCAGAAAAGCCGTCAGCCGCAGTCCAAACCAGATCACCTGAAATTTGAGCCGGATAAGCAAAAAACAGGAATGCACGACCTGCTAATGCTGGGTTTAAGAAGTTACGCCCTGTACCACCAAAGATTTCTTTTGCGATAACAACACCAAACGTAATACCTAATGCAGCCTGCCAAAGTGGTAATGTTGGCGGTACAATCAAGGCAAATAAGATTGATGTAACAAAGAAGCCTTCGTTAATTTCATGGCCACGAATAAAGGCAAAAAGAACTTCCCAAAATCCACCAACCGCAAAAACCACAAGATAAATAGGTAAAAAGTAAGTTGCACCAAGTAGCATCTTACTTGCCCATCCAGCATCTGTAGTTAATGATGCGCCGAGGAATTCAGCAAGGCGATAATGCCAATCTGAAGCAATGATTTGCTGTAATTCAGCACCACTGTATAACTGATTAAGTGCAGGGATCGCTTGATGACCGACGTTATACATCCCCCAAAACATTGCTGGGAAAACGGCTAACCAAACTAAGATCATCATACGTTTTAGGTCAATAGTGTCACGAACATGACCACCATTACGCGTCACTGTGCCCGGTGTATAAAATACCGTGGTCACAGCTTCATAAAGTACGTACCATTTTGCTAGTTTGCCACCGGGCTCAAAATGGTGCTCTACTTTTTCAAATAAATTTTTCAAACCCATGAGTTACCCTTCCTGCTCAATTTTGGTCAATACTTGGCGCAGTGCTGGGCCATACTCATATTTGCTTGGACAAACATAAGTACATAATCCCAAATCTTCTTCATCCAATTCCAAACAACCTAATGCTTGTGAACTGTCTGTATCACCTACAACTAAATCACGTAATAAATGCGTTGCCATAATGTCTAACGGCATAACACGCTCATAGTTACCAATTGGTACCATTGAACGTTCGCCACCATTCATTGAGGTTGTAAAAGCAAAGCGTTTATTTTTTAGGAAGTGACCGATAGTTGTACGTGTGATAGAAAATTTATCGCTACCCGGCATACCCCAACCAAATAACTCTTTATCACGACCTTCTCGTAATACAGAAACTTGATTATGGAAACGACCTAAATAGTGATGAGCCTCATCAGATTTCCATCCCCATAGTACAGAGCCAGAAATAATGCGGTTTTCATCATCAACTAATTGATCTTTGGTTAACTCATAGAGATCAGCCCCTAAACGAGTACGCACTAAACGCGGTGCTTTTACTTGAGGGCCAGCTAATGCAACAACACGTTCAGTGTATAAAGAACCTGTTGTAAACAAGTAACCAATAGCAATCACATCTTGGTAATTTAAATGCCAAACCATTTTCTTAGCACTGACAGGTTCTAAGAAATGAATGTGAGTGCCTACCAACCCTGCTGGATGAGGTCCAGAAAATTGGTTATAACTAATTTGTCCGTCATTCAATTTTGCAGGCGATTTTTCGCCATGACAAACATAGACCTTTCCTTCAGTTAATCGGGTTAAAATAACAAGGCCATCATTAAATGCCTTCTCATTTTGCTCAATAATAACCATAGGATCGGCTGCAAGTGGATTGGTATCCATTGCAGAAACAAAAATGGCAACAGGTGTTGTACCTAAATGTGGAGTACAACTGTAAGGACGAGTCCTTAACGCAGTCCACATGCCCGATTTAACAAGGTTGCTTTCAACCTGTTCACGGGTTAAATCTGACAACGTAGCGCTATCATAGCGGTTGAAGGTGATTTCTTCGTTGCCATCAATTTCTATCACTATAGATTGGAACACACGGCGTTCACCGCGGTTAATTTCAACGACTTTACCACAAGCTGGGCTGGTGAAAACAACACCGGCATTCTTTTTATCTTCAAAAAGAATTTGCCCTTTTTTTACATGCTCACCTTCCGAAACCATCATAGAAGGACGCATACCGACATATTCTTCACCTAGCAGTGCTACGCGTCGAATCGCGGGTCCGTCTTCTATCACTTGGGCAGGCGCTCCTGCAATTGGGAGGTCGAGTCCTTTTTTAATTTTAATCATAAGATTTGCACAAGTTTATCAGTTAAACCCTAAGCTACAAATTCACCCCGAAAATGTAGCGACTCTGTAATAAAAACATCTTAAGGTGTTTTTGAACCTTAAGTTATTTATCTCCGATAATTGTTACTATTTTCTCTTATTCTGCCGACCTGAATTTTATCATCTCAGCCTAAACCTGTCTGACTATTCGAGTGATTTAGCTCAAGCAAATGGGAATATTATTTTGACTGAAACGTTAACAACTCGTATAAACCGAATTAAAATATCATCTTTCTCGACGATCGCTTAAATTTCACACAGAATATTTTGTAATAGAAAAGAAACCATCTCAGATTTTAATTTACAAATTTATTGCTTCATAGCAATCTACGATCTACTTTATCAACAAATTTTAAGCTATTTTTCTGATAAAACCATGACCAGTCACGCAAAACAACTAATCAGTTTTTTAACATTAATGTTAACTTCTTTATTAGTTAACGCTGAAAACAGTTCAAAATTTCTAATGGAACCTGTTAAAAAAAGCACAGGACGGCCTATCTATATTCAGATTTTCAAAGAAGAAAGCTTACTTGAACTTTATACAGAAAAATTAGATGGGCAATTAGAAAAAGTACGTACTTACCCTATTTGTAGCTATTCTGGTGGGTTAGGCCCTAAAAAATTTCAAGGTGATTTAAAAAGTCCAGAAGGCTTTTATCAGGTTAATTTTTCACAATTAAACCCGAATAGTCGATTTTACCGAGCTATCAATCTAGGATTTCCTAATCAATACGACAAATCAAAAGGATACACCGGGGATTTTTTAATGATCCATGGAGCGTGTAAATCGGTTGGTTGTTATGCAATGACAGATTCAGTTATGGATGAAATTTATCAGTATGCTGAACTAGCCCTGAAAAATGGACAATCAGTGATCAACATTCATATTTTCCCATTTAAAATGACTAACGAAAATATGAAGAAACATCACTATTCAACGGACATCGATTTCTGGCAACAACTTATGCCCGCCTATCAATATGTCGAAGAGCGCAAACAGATCCCTTCTGTTACTGTTAAGGATGGACGCTATCTGGTTAATAACACCTCAATTGTACCAAATCAACCCACCCTTAATTTATCACAAAATAGTGAAAGCAAATGGCTACAGGATACGCACACCACGATCAAATAACACAAACTCCCCCACAGGAATACGCTGCCAAGACTCATTTCCAGTAAGTGGTAATGTTGAAATAACAGAAACAACATCATCTGATTGTGTATGTTGCTGAAAATCAATTTCTACATCTTGATCAAGTAGTTTTGCTTTTCCAAAAGGCGCTTTTCGCGTGATCCAATGTAAATTTGTTGAACAATACGCCATAACAAATCGCCCATCAGATAACAGCATATTAAAAACCCCTTTTTGCCTTAATTGAGAGGCTAAAGTAGAAATAAAGCGAAACACAGCCAGCCAATTAGCAGGTGTTCGTTTATAACGCTCTTCAAGTTGATTTAAGATCCAGCAAAATGCTTTTTCACTGTCTGTTTGACCGATGGCTCTAAAGCGCCCTGTTTCAAGAGATTGATAGCCTTTTAATTGACCATTATGTGCATAAGTCCAATTTTTACCCCATAATTCACGGGTAAAAGGATGTGTGTTCTCTAAAGAGACATTTCCTCGATTCGCCTGACGAATATGAGCAATGACAGCCTCAGATTTAATCGGATACTCTTGAACAAAGCGAGCGACAGGTGAAATAGCACTGGCTTGAGGATCTTTAAATGTGCGACACCCTAGTCCTTCATAAAAGGTAATTCCCCAACCATCTTTATGAGGCCCTGTTTTGCCCCCTCTTGGAATTAACCCACTTAGACTAAAATTAATATCTGTCGGTACATTTGCACTCATGCCTAATAATTCACACATCGCTCACTCCTTCTTGTCGATGTTTATTGCTGATTTATAGCAATAACGACTTACTTTTCCATTTCTTTTTCAATTAATTGGATCAGAATATGGATAACTTTGATATGGATCTCTTGAATGCGATCAGCATAACCAAAATGAGGAACGCGAATTTCAATATCCGCTGTACCATCCATTTTGCCACCGTCTTTGCCTGTTAGCGTAATGACTTTCATGCCTTTTTCACGCGCAGCACTAATCGCTTTAATAATATTGCCTGAGTTACCTGAAGTTGAGATACCCAGCAGAACATCACCTTCTCTACCTACAGCTTCAACATAACGTGAAAATACATATTCATAGCCAAAATCATTACTCACACATGAAATATGGCTTACATCAGAAATCGCAATGGCAGGATAACCAGGACGATTTTCACGGTAACGCCCTGTCAGCTCTTCAGCAAAATGCATTGCGTCACAATGAGAACCACCATTACCACAAGATAATACTTTGCCACCAGCTTTAAAAGAATCTGCTAATAATACAGCTGCTTTTTGAATAGCTTCAATGTTTGCATCATCTTGAAGAAAGCGAGAAAGGGTATCTGCTGCTTCTGTTAACTCACCACGGATAAGATCTTGGTACATAGGATTTTTACTCCAGAAAGGGTAATCGAAATTTTCTGTTTCTCAGTGTAACGGATCCAATGTCATGAAAGAAGATACTCATTACCGACAAATGCTAACTTCTCTCATTTACGAATAATTTGTGAGCTATATTGTAATTAGAATGTAAATATATTGATAAAAGTTGGTGACTAGATTAGATCTAAATAACAAACAACAGGTCTGACCTCTGATCTCTTGCTAAATACAGGAGTTTATTATGACACTACTCAGTATTGCACTTTTCATTATTCTTATAGGCATACTTAGTTATCGCAAATTTGGTATTGCGGTAAGTAGCCTTGTTCTCATTGCTTACACTTTTGTAATGGGTCTAGCTAATATTTGGAGTTACTGGCTACTCCTCCCCGTTGCATTGGTTTTATTACCCTTTACACTTCCGTCTATTCGTAAAGCCTATATTTCAGCTCCTGCACTTAAAGCATTTCAAAAAGTCATGCCTTCTATGTCTAAAACAGAACAAGAAGCCATTGATGCAGGTACAACATGGTGGGAAGGTGAGCTTTTCCGTGGTGCTCCTGATTGGAAGCAATTGCATAATTATCCAAAACCACAACTCACCGCTGAAGAGCAAGCGTTCCTTGATGGCCCAGTAGAAGAAGTTTGTCGTATGACAAATGATTTTGAAATCACTCATGAGTTGGCTGACTTACCACCTGAAATCTGGCAGTACCTAAAAGATAATCGCTTCTTTGCGATGATCATTAAAAAGGAGTACGGCGGATTAGAGTTTTCTGCCTATGCACAATCCCGTGTATTGCAAAAACTGGCTGGGGTATCTGGTATTTTAGCTATCACTGTTGGCGTACCTAACTCTTTAGGCCCAGGTGAACTTCTTCAGCATTATGGTACCGATGAGCAGAAAAAACGCTATTTGCCTGGTTTAGCCAAGGGAGATGAAATCCCTTGCTTTGCTTTAACCAGTCCTGAAGCTGGCTCTGATGCAGGTGCGATCCCAGACAGTGGTGTCGTTTGCATGGGAGAATGGCAAGGAGAGCAAATATTAGGTATTCGCTTAAATTGGAATAAACGCTATATCACCCTTGCACCTATCGCAACCGTATTAGGACTAGCGTTTAAATTGCGTGATCCTGAACATCTTTTAAGTAACGATGAAAATCCTGGTATTACCTGTGCATTAATTCCCACCGATGTAAAAGGCGTTGAAATTGGCCATCGCCATTTCCCATTAAACGTTCCGTTTATGAATGGGCCTACTCGCGGTAAAGATGTTTTTGTTCCTATTGATTACATTATTGGTGGGCCAAAAATGGCAGGGCAAGGCTGGAGAATGCTGGTGGAGTGCCTTTCTGTTGGTCGTGGCATTACTCTACCTTCAAACTCTACCGGTGGATTAAAAAGTGTAGCGATGGCAACCGGCGCTTATTCTCGTGTACGCCGTCAGTTCAAAATTCCTATTGGTAAAATGGAAGGTATCGAAGAGCCATTAGCACGTCTGGCTGGTAATGCTTATCTTTTAGATGCTGCCGCAACCTTAATTACCACGGGTATTATGTTAGGGGAAAAACCTGCCGTTTTATCTGCTATCGTCAAATACCATTGTACTCATAGAGCACAACGTGGCGTTATTGATGCAATGGATATTGTTGGTGGTAAAGGGATCTGCCTTGGAACTTCAAACTTTGTTGCCCGTTCTTATCAAGGTTCGCCTATTGCGATCACAGTTGAAGGTGCCAATATTTTAACACGTAGTATGATCATTTATGGTCAAGGTGCTATTCGTTGCCATCCTTATGTGTTAGATGAAATTGCCGCAGCACGTGATAGCAATCTACATGATTTTGACCGAGCCTTATTTGGCCATATTGGGCATGTTGCAAGTAACACCTTACGAAGCATTTGGTTAGGTATCACTAATGGCCGTTTAAGTACATCACCAACCAATGATGAAACACGTCGTTACTATCAGCAAATTAACCGCCTTAGTGCCAATATGGCTTTATTATCTGATGTTTCAATGGGTGTTTTAGGTGGAAGTTTAAAACGTCGTGAACGTATTTCTGCTCGTTTGGGTGATATTTTAAGCCATATCTTCCTCGCTTCTGCGGCCTTAAAACGCTATGAAGATGAAGGGCGCCATACTGCCGATTTACCATTAGTACATTGGAGTGTGAAAGAGTGTCTATACCAAGCTGAAAATGCAATTGATGAACTGTTACGTAATTTCCCGAGCCGAATGATTGCAGGTACTATGCGCGCTATTATTTTCCCTCTTGGTAAAGCGCAAAAACTGCCATCCGATAAACTAGACAGTAAAGTGGCTCAAATTATTCAACAACCATCTGAAACTCGCGATCGTATTGGTAGAGGCCAATTCTTAACACCTTGTGAACACAATCCACATGGTTTAATGGAAGAAGCGTTGCTTGATATTTTGGCAGCAGAACCTATTTTCGACCGTATTTGTCGCCTCTACGAGAAAAAATTCAGTTTTACTCAATTAGATAAGTTAGCAGATAAAGCGTTAGCGGATAAACGAGTGACTCCAGAAGAGGCTGATATTTTACGTAAAGCTGAACAAAGTCGCTTACGGAGTATCAATGTTGATGAGTTTGACTTTGATGCACTGGCGGTCCCCGCAAAAAAGCCTAAAACGAGTAATACCAAAACAGACAAAGCAGCCTAGTTTATTTATATAAGGGCACATCATCCGCCCAATAAAACAAAACACCTCATGACTTAATTAGTTATGAGGTGTTTTTATTTCAATCAAAGTGGGCTAATAAAAACGATTAATTAGAGATCCAACTCCAACGCTAATAATTCTTCTATGGTTTGGCGGCGTCGAATTAATCGAGAAGCCCCTTTTGTTATTAATACTTCTGGAATAAGAGGACGACTATTATAATTAGATGACATTGAAGCGCCGTAAGCCCCTGTATCATGAATAATTATGTAATCACCCACTTGAGTTTGAGGTAATAAACGAGGGGTAACAGTGCCACCTTCCTGCTGAGTAAAAACATCTCCCGATTCACAAAGCGGGCCTGCAACAATAGTTTCTTGTAATTCTGTCATTGGCTTTATTTGCCCATGATTATCTAAAACTGAAATTTGATGGTAACTTCCATACATCGCAGGACGCATTAAATCACTAAATCCGGCATCCACCAGCACATAGTGACGACTTCCCATCGATTTAACCGCCCTCACTTGAGAAACTAATACACCAGACTCAGCCACTAAGAAACGCCCCGGCTCGATTTCAAGCTCAATATCATGACCAAGATGTTGTGCAATACGTTGACGTGCTTTATCCCATAACGAAAAGTAGTGGGTTAAATCGACTGTTACATCACCTTCTTGATATGGCGTTGATAATCCTCCACCTGCTGAAATAGCATTAATATCAACTTTAGAGCTAAGCACTTGCTCAACCATTGCATCACATACACTAGCGAGATGTTGATAATCAACACCAGAACCAATATGCATATGAAAACCAACTAAAGTTAGGTTGTATTGTTGGATCACAGATAATGCTTCAGGGACATCATCGAACCAAATACCATGTTTACTATTTTCCCCCCCTGTATTGGTTTTTTGGCTATGCCCATGACCAAATCCAGGGTTAACTCTTATCCAAACAGCATGCCCTTGATTGCGTTCACCTAATTGACGAAGCATATCAATAGAACCTGCATTAACAGGAATATCTAACTCAATAACACGCTCAATAGTTCTTTCATCCAATAAATCAGCAGTAAAGACAATCTCGCTTTTTTCTCTACCACCTTGATAGCCTGCCACTAAAGCACGTTCGATTTCACCTAATGAAACCGAGTCTACTTTTACACCCTGCGCTTTCATTAAACGTAAGATATGAATGTTTGAGCAAGCCTTTTGAGCAAAGCGGACCACATCAAACGATTTTAGTTGAGCAATACGTTCAGAAATTGTATCGCCTTGATAAATCCATAATGGCGTTCCATACGTTTGTGCGAGTTGATATTGAGCCATAGTGATTGATGTTGTCATAATATTTACTCATAAAAGTCACCGGTGAATAAAATGATTATTAATTAACTTGAAAAGGAATAAAAATATCAAATAAGCTACACTCTATTCATTTTTGATATAGGAATAATAAATGAAAGCTCCTTTTAACTGGCGACATATTGAGATATTTCATGCTGTAATGACGACACAAAATCTCACTGAAGCGGCTGAATTACTGAAAACTTCGCAACCTACTGTAAGTCGAGAGTTATCACGTCTTGAACATCTATTATCATTTAAGTTATTTGATAGGATAAAAGGCCGACTTCAGCCCACGGCAGAAGGATTACGCTTTTTTGAAGAAGTACAACGCTCTTATTATGGTTTAGATAGGATCATTAATGTTGCTGAAAGTATTCGTCATTTTCGACAAGCTGAACTAAATATCACTTGTTTACCTGCATTTGCTCAATCATTGCTACCTTCCATTTGTCGTCAATTTATTGCTCAACATCCTGATGTCAATTTAACTATCGTTCCTCAAGAATCACCATTATTAGAAGAGTGGCTATCTGCTCAACATTATGATTTGGGCTTAACAGAACACACGCAAACACCAGCAGGAACTCAACAAGAAACACTGTTAACACTCAATGAAGTTGCCGTTTTACCTAAGTCACATCCATTGTGTCAAAAAGCATTGTTACACCCGTCTGATTTTCAGAACGAGCGCTTTATCAGCTTATCTGTTAATGATCCTTATCGACAGCTCATTGATGCCGTTTTTATTCAAGAAGGAATAACGCGACAATTAATCATGGAAACACAAAGTGCTGCATCTATTTGCGCCATGGTCAGTGAAAATATCGGTATTTCAATTGTTAATCCTATTACTGCTCTTGATTACCTCAATAAAACACTTTGTATTCGCCCTTTAAGCTTTACAATCCCCTTTACTATAAGTTTAATTTGCCCATCTCATCGCCCATCATCACAACTGGTTTCCTATTTTATTGATGTAATGAAAAGTACATTAGCGGATTACCCTGAACGCTTAAAGCTCGCTTTTACCCGATAAACCAAGCCAATGCGGAGAGGATGAAAACCATTCAACAAGAAAATCGAGCAATACACGTACTGCTGCTGGCATATTTTGCCGACTCGCTAAAACAGCATAAATCCCCATAGGTTGAGCTTGATAGTCAGCTAAAACGTGTTCTAACTCTCCATTTTCAAGATAAGGTTTTACTGAATAAGAAGGCTGTAATGATATCCCAGCTCCTTTTAACGTGGCTTGCAATAAAACAACGGATTCATTGGCACTCAAATTACCACCAACGGGCACAGAATAACGTTTATCCTCTAAATTGAACTCCCATAAACTACGCCCAAAAAAACGATAAGTTAAACACTGATGTTGAGCGAGATCATCCGGTGTTTTCGGTATTCCTTTTTTTACTAAATAATCTTTGTGAGCACATACTACAGAAAGGCATGTTGCCAGCGGTCGTGCAATTAAATTAGGCTCAAGATGATTAGTAATACGCAAAGCAATATCAATGCGCTCTTCCACCAAATTCACCGTTTGATTAGTAATTTGTAAATCGACGGCAATTAAAGGGTAACGTTGCATAAACTCACAGATTGCAACAGATAAAATGCTATTTGCTAACGATTGTGAACTGGTTATACGAACAAGCCCACTAATTTGATGGCGCTCCTTAGGAATATTGGCGGGGATACGTTCTGCCATTTCTAATAATTGTAAGCTCTGTTCATAAACCATCTCACCAACAGATGTTAAGCTCTGTTTACGTGTCGTTCTATGTAATAAACGAACACCCGCCCATTCCTCCATTTCATTTAAATAACGAGTTACCATGGCTCTAGACATACCTAGATAATCAGCAGCTTTTATCATGCTACCTTGCTTTACAATGGTCACAAAAACTTCTGATGCTTTTATTTTATCCATTTTATTTGCTCGATTTACGCAACAATTAATTGCCTGAAATGAGGTTTTTCTCTTGTTTTATGCAACATATTATAGTCAGCAACAACATTATGGAGAAAACAAAAGATGAAAAAATTACTTCCTTTAACACTTGCAACAACCGCCTTCTTCGCAACGTCAGCACTAGCCACTGAATTAACATTAGATATCTATAATCCTGGAGAGGCGAGTGTTTTCCCTGTTTCTTCTGAAATTATTTATGGTGATAAAGATGCTGTTTTAATTGATGCACAATTTCAAAAAAATGATGCACAAGCCTTAGTTGATAAGATCAAAGCTTCTGGAAAAAACCTGACTTATATCTATATCAGCCATTCAGATCCTGATTTTTATTTTGGATTAGATGTTATTACTGATGCGTTTCCAAATGCTAAAGTGATTGCAACTGCACCCACAATCAATGCTATCAACGAAACCCAAGCAGGAAAACTTGCCTACTGGGGGCCAGTACTTAAAGAAAATGCCCCTAAAAAAATCATCATTCCTGAAGTGGTAACAGGCGATAGTTTTTCTATTGAAGGAGAGACTATTTCTATCAAAGGATTAGATAGTCAATCTCCAGATAGAACATATCTTTATGTTCCAAAACTGAATGCAGTGATGGGGGGAGTTTTAGTTTCTGAAAATATTCATGTCTGGTTAGCAGATACTCAAACTGTTGCAGAGCGCCAACATTGGGTTAAAGCATTGCAACAAATAAAATCACTCTCACCAAAAACCGTTATTCCAGGTCACTATTTACCTGAAGCAACATATAGTCTACAAGCAGTTGACTTTACGATGAATTACCTAATTGAGGCTGAGAAAAATCTTGAAAAGACAAAAAATTCAGATGAATTTATTGCAGTGATGGAAAAAACTCATCAGAATTTAGCAGATAAATCAAGCCTAGAGCTCAGTGCAAAAGTACTTAAAGGAGAGATGCAATGGCCTCAGTAACAAGCAGTACAGGTAATACTCAAAGTACTAAAATATTGCACTATGTTTATGATCCTCTTTGTGGTTGGTGTTATGGCATTGCTCCCTTAATTGAAGTAGTGAGCAATATATTTCCTGATGCTATCAGGTTACATGGTGGTGGTTTGTTTACACCAGCAAGAGCCGTAACTGGTGGTCAATCATGGAAAGAACACGTCACACCAATTGATGAACGTATTAGCCAGTTATCAGGTCAAGTTTTTAGTCATGCATACCGTGACGCTCTTGGTAACACAGAAATGGTACTAAACTCTTTGTTACCTATTTCAGCTATTCTTGTCGCTCAAATAATGGGAAAACGTGACGTTTATTTATTAAAAGCATTACAAGAAGCCTATTACCTTGACGGCCTAAATATCAGTGATAAAAACACACTGTTATTTATTGTAAAAAAGCTAGGCTTTGATGTTGAACAGTTTGCATTTTTACTGTCTGAAATTAATGAAGCACAAACTCAACAACATTTAAGTCAAACACAGCAATTAATGAGTCAAGTTAATGGTCGTGGTTTTCCGACGCTATTTATTGAAGATGCACAAGGTTATCACCTAATACCAGTTGAAAAATATTTAGGTGATACAAAACGTTGGCAACAATTTATAACAGAAAATCTATAATCGATTTTACAGTGTGCTGATTTACTTATGTATTTCTGCACACTACCTTCTTTATTATTCAAGACATTACCCATTTTAAATATTGTAAATATAAAATTATCAATAAACTAAAAATAGAAACTAAGCACCATTAGTGTCGAAAAAGATAAACAAGAGCCAAATGCGACTTTGTTTAAATATTCTTTTGTGGTTATTAATACTATGCAATACACACAAAGCCCTAACAAAGAAGCACCTAAAAGAATATAAGGTAATTTTTCAAACCCACACCATGCGCCGATTGCACCAAACAATTTCACATCACCAAAACCCAATACACATTTTTGATAAATAAAATATCCCCATAAATAAACACCATAAAAAAGCCCTGTTCCCATTAAAAAACCATAAAAAGCATGATGAAAAAGAGCCAGTCCATATGTAGTGTAATTTATTGACAATCCTAAAAATAACAACCAAAAAGTTAAATCATTAGGCAGCAAGAAATAGTCAGCATCAAAAACAGAAAGCGTTAATAAATAAAAAGTTAACATTGAAAATATTATCAATAAATATAATGAATTAATTGCAGTCACCCAATAAAGAAAAATAACAAAATAACTAAAAATAAGCTGATAACGCCGAGATTTAGGTAACAAAGATAATAATGAATAAAATGTACAAATTTTAATTGCCATGAAAAAACAACTAAGAAAAGAGAGCAAGAAATCACGTTTAAAGAGAAAACCAATAAAACTCATAAATATCAATCCTTTGTTTTTCAAAACTCCTATTAGCTAACTGTATAAGAGAATAAATCGAACACCGAGAATTTCTTTTATGAACACCCTAAAAACATGAAATTTTGAGACAAAACTCGCAAGAAAATTCACGCTATAATAACGACAAAAGCAAAGTGATAACTTGCATGCCATAATGTCATGCGTATGATGCATATCACATATTTTATTTATCACGGTTAACCATCTTTTACGTAAGGGTTTCACGTTATGCGTATTCCTCGCATTTATCATCCAGAACCACTCACAACAGGCACACAAACAACATTAGATGACGAAGCATCTAATCATGTTGGGCGTGTATTAAGAATGTCTACAGGACAAAAACTGGCATTGTTTGATGGTTCAAACCAAGTGTTTGATGCTGAAATCATTGAAAGCACAAAAAAATCAGTCACAGTGCAAGTAAATGAAGGCATTGTTGATGATAAAGAATCCCCTCTCGCTCTCCATTTAGGGCAAGTATTGTCTAGAGGTGAGAAAATGGAGTTTACTATTCAAAAATCAGTAGAGTTAGGTGTAAATACAATTACACCACTGATCTCAGAACGCTGCGGTGTTAAACTAGATCCAAGCCGTTTAGAGAAAAAACATCAACAATGGCAAAAAATTATTATCTCGGCATGTGAACAGTGTGGTAGAAATACGCTTCCACAATTGATGCCAGTGATGTCATTAGAAGAATGGTGTGCTCAAAATGATGATAGTTTAAAACTCAATTTACACCCTAGAGCAAACCAAAGTATTAATACCTTACCCTTACCTGTTAAAAAAGTGCGCTTATTGATTGGCCCTGAAGGTGGGCTTTCCCCCGAAGAAATTGCCATGACAACAGAGCACCATTTTACTGATATTTTATTAGGTCCTCGTGTATTAAGAACTGAAACAACAGCGCTCACCGCAATCACCGCTTTGCAGGTTCGGTTCGGCGATCTGGGATAAAGGAGAAGTAATGATTAAATTAGGTATTGTGATGGATCCAATTTCATCCATCAAAATCAAAAAAGACACCAGCTTTGCCATGCTATTAGAAGCACAGCGCCGTGGTTGGGAAATTCATTATATGGAAATGAACGATCTTTACCTACACCAAGGTGAAGCACGCGCTCATACTCGTTTACTCAGCGTAGAAGAAAACCCAGAAAAATGGTTTGAATTTGGTCAAGAGCAGGATATTGCTTTAGGTGAACTTGATACTATTTTAATGCGTAAAGATCCGCCTTTTGATACCGAGTTCATCTACGCAACCTATATTTTAGAACGCGCAGAAGATATGGGAACACTCATTGTTAATAAGCCACAAAGCTTGCGTGACTGTAACGAAAAACTCTTTACAGCATGGTTCCCAACTTTAACACCAGATACCTTAGTTACCCGTGAAGCTAAACATTTACGTGCCTTTCATGAAAAACATGGCGATGTGATCTTCAAACCATTAGACGGTATGGGTGGCGCATCTATTTTCCGCTTGAAAAAAGACGATCCTAACGTAGGTGTTATTATCGAAACACTCACAGACCATGGTCATCGTTTCTGTATGGCGCAAAACTTCTTACCTGAAATTGTTGATGGTGATAAGCGCATTCTTGTTGTAGACGGCGAACCTGTACCTTATTGCTTAGCACGTATTCCTGCAAAAGGGGAAACTCGTGGCAATTTAGCGGCTGGTGGTCGCGGTGAAGCTCGTCCATTAACAGAAAGTGATTGGGCAATTGCACGTCAAGTCGCACCTATCCTCAAGCAAAAAGGCCTTATTTTTGTAGGCTTAGATGTTATTGGCGATCGCTTGACTGAAATTAACGTCACAAGCCCAACTTGTGCGCGTGAAATTGAAGCAGCGTATCCTGATGTGTCTGTAACAGGCATGCTAATGGATGCAATTGAAGTACGCCTAAACAAGAAAAACTAACTTTTAATCACTCTCGCTAAAGGGTTTAAAAGTCTGAACCTAGCCCCTACATATAAATAAGTGGTGTACATTAAGAAATACAATGTATAAAAGGGCTAGGTTTTTTACTAAAAATGATCAGGGAACAGTATTACTATTATGAATTTACTTAACCATTTTCTTATTGCTATGCCTTCATTGAGCGATCCGTTATTTGAGCGTTCGGTCGTCTATGTTTGCGAACATAATGAAAACGGTGCGATGGGCTTAATTATTAATAAACCTATCGAAGATATCTCAGTGGAAGGCGTATTAGATCAACTGGAAATTTTTTCAACAGACAGAGATGAAGCGATTAGCTTACAAAAACCTGTGATGTCAGGAGGCCCTGTTGCAGAAGAACATGGTTTTATCTTACATACTCCGGTGTCGGGTTTTAGCTCTAGCATAAAAATCAGTGATAGCACCATGATCACAACATCTAAAGATGTATTAGAAACCTTAGGCACAGCAAGACAACCAGAAAAAACATTGGTCTCTTTAGGTTATTCCAGTTGGGAACAAGGCCAATTAGAAAAAGAGATTTTAGAAAATAGTTGGCTTACAGTTGAAGCATCGCCTCAAATTATTTTTGATACCCCCATTGCTGAACGTTGGCATAAAGCTGCTGAATTAATTGGGATTAATATCCATACTATTTCGCCTATAGCGGGTCACGCATAATGTCAAACAGAACTGTAATGGGCTTTGATTTTGGCACTAAAAGTATTGGTGCAGCTATTGGTCAAGAAGTCACAGGAACTGCTAGACCTTTAGCTTCATTTAAAGCCAAAGACGGCATTCCTGATTGGTCTCAGATCGAAAAAATCATAAAAGAATGGCAACCTGATTTAGTCATTGTGGGTTTACCTCTTAATATGGATGGCACGGAACAATTAGTCACAACACAAGCTAAAAAGTTTGCTAATCGCCTCCATGGTCGATTTGGTGTACAAATTGCCTTGCATGATGAACGCCTTAGTACCGTTGAGGCTCGAGCTCACCTTTTTGAGCGTGGTGGTTATCGTTCATTAGATAAAGGCAGTGTGGATGCAACATCTGCCGTTATTATTCTTGAAAGCTGGTTTGAACAGCAATGCTAACAAATACCTGTCATGTAAAACGACTATTCTTATTAATCTCGCTCTTAATCAATTAATCTCGTTGAATTAATCCTTCATGTTGACGTTGTTGGCGACTTAACATGAAGGTTTGCATGCCATATTCAATACCCGTTTGCATCAATGTTGTTACTTGGTGATATTTCCCTTCTCTAATAAGATGCGAAATGCCCTGCGTAACCTGCATTATTTCAAATAATGCCACCCGCCCACCGTCAGTTGAAGGTACCAACTCTTGTGAAATTATCGCCCTCAAACTGCATGCTAATTGTGATGAAATCCATTGACGCTCATTACCTACAAATACGTTAGTAACACGTTCAAGTGTTTGTGTTGCGCCTTGAGTATGCAAAGTAGCTAGAACTAAATGCCCTGTTTCGGCTGCGGTTAATGCTAACTTAATGCTTTGTGCATCTCTTAACTCCCCTAGCATAATAACGTCTGGATCTTGACGTAAAGCACCCTTTATTGCACTTGCACTATTTTGCACATCGCGTCCAACCTCTCGTTGCTGAACAACACTTTGTTTATTGCTATGTATAAATTCGATTGGATCTTCTAATGTCAAAATATGCTGACGTTGATATTGATTTAAATGATTGATCATCGCTGCTAATGTCGATGACTTGCCACTGCCTGTAGCTCCAGTAACTAAAATAAGCCCATGAGAATAGTTATCTAATAATGTTGAAACTGACTTGGGTACTCGAAGTTTATCTAAAGAAGGGATTTGTGTTTCAATTATTCTTAATACTGCTGAAACACCTTTTTGTTGGCGAAACAAATTAATACGAAGCCGTTGCCCACAAGGCAACGTAAGTGCTGTATCAATCTGCCCTTCATTCTCAAAAGTTTGCTTTTGGGCATCATTCAAAAAAGGCCTGAACCACGCAAGTAGACTATCGGAAGTGATAGGTTTACATTGATTTTGTTGATAAAGTATTCCATTGATCCGTAATCGTGGTACATCGCCACAACAAAGATGCAGATCAGAGGCGTTATGCTTTACACTATACGCAATTAAATTTTCCATTTTCATCTTATTATCTCCTGAGTTGCCATGAATACTATTAAACAGAATCTCGTCAATGTCAGGTCTCACATTGACACAGCAGCGCAGAAATGCGGCCGTTCTTCAGAAGAAATAACACTACTTGCAGTAAGTAAAACAAAACCTGCGAGCGATATCGAAAAAGCAATCGCGTGTGGACAAACTGAATTTGGTGAAAACTATGTCCAAGAAGGTGTTGATAAAATCCATTATTTTGCTGATAACCACGCTTTAATTTGGCACTTTATCGGTCCTCTACAGTCAAATAAAACGCGCCTTGTTGCTGAAAATTTTGATTGGTGCCATACCATTGATAGATTAAAAATCGCTCAAAGATTAAGTGACCAACGTCCTGACTCATTGCCACCATTAAATGTCCTTATTCAAATCAATATTAGCGATGAAAACAGTAAGTCAGGTATTAATCTGACTGAACTTGATGGGCTAGCAGCACAAATTTCTATTCTTTCAGGCATTAAATTACGCGGATTAATGGCGATCCCTGCACCTGAAAGCAATTATGACAAACAAGTTGAAGTGTTAGAGAAAATGCATCTCGCATTTAAACAATTACAATCTCAATATCCCAACATAGATACATTATCTATGGGAATGACGAGTGATATGGAAGCGGCTATTGCTTGTGGCTCAACACTCGTTCGTATTGGTACAGCAATTTTTGGCGCAAGAGATTACGCGACTAAGTAAAAATAGAGGTTTATATGGAACATCGTAACATCGCATTTATTGGCGCTGGAAATATGGCTCAAGCTATCATTGCAGGATTGATTCAAGGTGGATATCCAGCAAATAAAATAACCGTCAGCTCACCTTCCGCCATTCGCAGAGAACCTTTAGAGAAAGAGTTTGGTATTCATAGCACTAATGACAATATTAACGCAGTGAAAAAAGCGGATGTCATTATACTGGCTGTAAAACCTCAAATGATGGAAGAAGTTTGTAAGCCCTTACAAAATATTGATATGAGTAAAAAGTTAGTCCTCACTATCGCAGCAGGCATTCCTGCTACACGATATAACGACTATTTCGCAACTCAATTACAACTCGTTCGTATTATGCCAAATACTCCTGCACTGGTAGGTAAAGGCTTAAGTGGTATGTTTGCGCACAATTCACTTTCATCTCAAGATAAACAGTTTGCCGATGAATTAATGAAAAGTGTCGGAACAACCGTTTGGGTAGAGCAAGAATCTGCCATCAATGATATTATCGCCGTTGCTGGTAGTGCACCTGCTTATTTCTTCTTGTTTATGGAATCAATGCAACAAGAAGCTGAACGTTTAGGTTTTTCACCTGATGTAGCAAGAGCCATAGTGCAACAAGCAGCAAGTGGTTCTACAGCCTTAGCTGAAAAACAACATATGCTACCTTTCTCAACTTTACGCGAGCAGGTAACATCAAAAGGTGGAACGACAGCGGCTGCACTTATGCAGTTTTATGAAGGTAAATTACCTGAAAACGTCGCTTCTGCCATGCAAGCTGCGATTAAACGCGCGCAAGAAATGGAAAAACTATTTTAATTTCATCAGGGCCAACTAATGAATTTTTTAAATTTCGTCATTCTGACTCTTCTTCAACTCTACACATCCGTACTTCTACTACGTGTCTGGATGCAATGTGTCAGAGCTGATTTTTATAATCCTTTTTCACAATTTATCGTCAAGATCACACAGCCAATTGTTCGCCCATTAAGAAGTGTTATCCCTTCTATTGGCCCTATTGATACCGCTTCAGTCTTATTAGCCTATATATTAATTCTGCTTGGTATTATTATTCCATCTTACTTATCAGGAACATCTATTCCTTTCTCTTTAATGTTCCCATTTGCCTTTATTGAACTGCTCACAGCAGCAGGTAAGATGATTTTCTGGTTGATCATTATCCGCGCAATCCTTAGTTGGGTAAGCCAAGGTCGCAATCCAATTGATCATCTTTTATTTCAATTAACAGAACCTTTAATGGCTCCTATTCGTCGTGTCATTCCGGCAATGGGTGGTTTAGATTTCTCTGCAATGATTGTTATTCTTGTGCTTTACGCCCTGAATTATCTGCGTGTAGATGTTTTACAATGGCTACTTAGCGTAACGCTTTACTAAGGATAACACTCATGCAAAAAGTAGTTCTCGCAACAGGAAATCCGGGAAAGGTCAAAGAGCTAGCCTCTTTGCTTTCTGATTTTGGTTTAGATATTGTTGCTCAAACAGAGCTTTGTGTTGATTCTGTTGAAGAAACGGGCCTAACTTTTGTTGAAAATGCACTGATTAAAGCGCGTCATGCAGCAAAAGTGACTGGTTTACCTGCAATTGCCGATGACTCAGGTATTTCGGTTGATGCATTAGGCGGTGCTCCGGGAATTTACTCAGCGCGCTATGCGGGTGTGGATGCAAGCGATCAGCAAAATCTGGATAAATTGCTTGATGCAATAAAAGAAATACCTGCTGAAAAACGCCAAGCACAATTTAATTGTGTATTAGTTTATATGCGCCATGAGAACGATCCAACTCCGCTGATTTTCCACGGTATTTGGCACGGTGTATTAAGTAAAGAAATGCACGGTGAAGGTGGATTTGGCTACGATCCTATTTTCTTTGTTCCAGAGTTAAATTGCACTGCAGCGCAATTAACTAAAGAGCAAAAAAATCAGCATTCGCATCGTGGTAAAGCACTTAAATTAATGTTGGATGCCCTTAAGAATGCTTAAGTTGCCCCCATTAAGTCTATACATTCATATTCCTTGGTGCGTACAAAAATGCCCTTATTGTGATTTCAATTCACACACACTAAAAGGTGAAGTACCGCATCAAGAATATGTGCAACATTTACTCAATGATTTAGATGCTGATCTTATTCATGTTGGTTCTCGTGAAGTTCAAACGATATTTATTGGTGGTGGAACACCGAGTTTATTAAGTGCTGAATCAATGGCTGATTTGCTTTATGGCGTTAAAGAACGCCTAGCTGTTAGCCCGAATGCAGAAATTACCATGGAAGCGAATCCGGGAACCGTAGAAGCTGAGCGCTTTGCCGGATTCCAACGTGCTGGCGTAAATCGTATTTCTATTGGTGTGCAAAGTTTTGGTAATGATAAACTTATTCGCTTAGGGCGCATTCATGATGCAGATGAAGCTAAAAATGCAGCTCGTTTAGCCAAAGAATTAGGCTTACGTAGCTTTAATTTAGATTTAATGCATGGATTACCAGACCAATCATTATCTCAAGCGCTTTCGGATTTACAGCAAGCAATAGAATTATCCCCACCACATTTGTCTTGGTATCAATTAACCATTGAACCCAACACACAATTTGGTTCCCGTCCGCCTAAATTACCTGACGACGATATGTTGTGGGATATTTTCTCAGAAGGCGATAAATTATTGACAGCCGCAGGCTATCAACAATATGAAACATCAGCATATTGCAAACCAGGCTTTCAATGCGAGCACAACTTAAACTATTGGCGTTTTGGCGATTATTTAGGTATTGGTTGTGGTGCTCATGGGAAAATAAGCTTTGAAGATGGTCGCATCATGCGAACAGTAAAAACCAAGCACCCTAAAGGTTTTATGGAAGGCCGTTATCTCGACCAGCAACATTTTGTTGATAATGATGATCGTCCATTTGAATTTTTTATGAACCGTTTTCGTCTATTAGAAGCATTTCCAAGACAAGATTTCAGCGATTATACGGGGCTTTCTGAAGAAGTTATTCGCCATCAAATAGACGAAGCTTTGGCTTTAGGTTATATAAGTGAAACAGACACTCACTGGCAAATTACACCTCATGGCAAACTGTTCCTCAACTCATTGCTTGAACTATTTCTTTAATATTGCTGATTTCACAAATAGCTAGCTTAAAAAAATGCCCATACTGTTATTCTCAGTTGGGCATTTCTCTTTAATAACAAACCTTAAAGATTAATCAATTAAAGCGCATTCTCTACTGCTTCAATTTGTTTAGTTAAGCTATCTAAACCACCACCAGAGAGATACCAAAGATCAGCCTGCAGATAAACAATACCGCCATTTTTATAGGCTGAAGTTGTTTTTATAGCGTCATCTTCAAATGCAGTTTGTTCTAATTTGCCCGCGCCAATCGCTTCGCTACGATCCACAATAAAAATAACATCTGGATTAGCTTTTGCGATCATTTCTGATGTAACTACGCGACGTTTACCTTTATCTTCCTCTGCAACAGGTGGTAATTCGGCCCTTTTTGCTTTAACAACATCATAAACAACACTTTGATTATTAGGCATTAAATTGCCGGCGTTATGCATCAACACTAATACTTTTTTATCAGATCCAGTGGCTTTTTTCTGAGCTTGCTCAATAACGGCATTTAATTTAGCAATTTGTTCTTGAGTCGCTTGCTGTTTATCAAATAGCTCACCTAATAATTTGATATTAGACTCAACTGAGTTGAGATAATTAGTGCTATTAGTACCTAAATTAACAGTAGGTGCAATTTTCGCTAAGGCTTCATAAGATGCGCCTTGGCGCCCCGTAATAATGATTAAATCAGGTTTAATTTCAGCTAGTTTTTCTAAATCAGGCGCTTTCATGCCACCGACATTAGCAACGTTACTTGCAATACTACCTTTAATATAAGCAGGAGCATTACCTAACGGTAACCCAACCACTTTATCGGCTAAACCTAACTGAACTAAAGAATCATAGAGACCAAAATCAAAAAGAACCACTTTTGATGGATCCTTAGAGACGGTTGTTTCACCCAACAGATGTTTAATCACCATCTTGTCATTCTGCTGACTAATAACTTTGTTAGGTTGATATTCAGTTGGCGTTTTGCTTAACGCAGAGAAACTCGTTACAGAAAGGATAGATGCGATAACTAAAGGAAGGATCTTCTTCATTAACTTTGCCCTGTTTAAGTGGAATACTCAAACAGGGCATTGTAAACAGCTCATCTCACAAGTCAATTGAATAGGAATGATTTTCATTATTATTTTCAATTGTTGTGAGCTCACAATTTATAAAGCTTATTAACTACAAGGGATATAATGCTATTATTTATTAATGTTTGATGAATTATTTTTTAACGAATTAATAAGTTCGATATGTTGATTTTCCATTTGAGTTATTTTGCTACAAGCTTGCTGACCAAATTGAGTAAATGCAGCTTCTTGCTGTTTCCACTCCTGATCTATGATTTTTTGGAAACCATCTAAGCTTCCTAATAATCCACCTAAGGTTTTTTTACTGTCGCCACCAGCAGCCGCTAATAACTGTTTTTTCCCTAATTCATTAATACTGTCTTGCAGCATACCACCAAGGCTACTCTCTACGATTTCACGGCCTTTGGCTTCAACTTCTTTAATCGCTTGAGCATGAAAAGTGATGTTATTTGGTTCTATGCTAACCACTCTATCCATTTGTTGATTAAGATCTTTCTCTAATCTACTTAATCTATTGAGGATATTGCTTTCTTTACCAAAAGCTTCAATGACCACTTTATCGAGCACTTTGCGAGAATCTTGCAGTTTTATCCCTGTTTCAGTTCTTAGCCAAGGTACGTCTCGCCTAACTGTGGCTTGATACTTTCTTGCTAACTCTTGTTGTTGTGGCGTCAATGTGGCGCTTTTTTCATTTTGGAGTAATGTGCCATTGGGATAAATGACCATTAAACCCTGTGAACCAGCAACTTCAACAAATTCAGAGGTTATGCGTAAATCATCTTTTGGCATTACAGCACAATCAAAACTGGGGGATGCATTGACAGAGCCTGCAACAAAAAACAGTGCTACAGCAACATTTCTTAAATTCATAACAACTCTCCTGAAAACATGGCTAAAAAATCGAGCGCCCTACTTTGTTTGCTAATAATTCAAGTGCTGCACAACCTGCTAATGAGTTACCTGATTTATCCAGCTCTGGTGACCAAACTGCAATGGTAAAAGCATCAGGAACAACAGCAATAATGCCACCTCCAACACCTGATTTTCCTGGGATCCCAATACGAAATGCAAATTCACCGGCACCATCATACATACCACAAGTTAACATTAACGCATTTATTTGCCGGGTTTGTCTTGGCGTAATAATCTGATTTTTATTCCCAACACTTACGCCCTGATTAGCTAAATAACTAAAACATCGAACTAATTCAGTACAACTCATTTCTATTGAACAATAGTGAAAATAAGTCTCCAGCACCGTGATAACATCATTCTCAAAATTATCAAAAGATTTCATCAGATAAGCAATTGATGCATTTCGACTAAGATGTTCCATCTCTGATTTTGCAACCACTGAGTTATAACAAATATCAGGAGCATCAGTTAAAAAGCGAATAACTTCTAACATTCTTTGCTTTGGTGCACTTAATCGAGACTGCAACATATCAGTGATAACAATAGCGCCCGCATTAATAAAAGGATTCCGAGGTATCCCTTTTTCCATCTCTAATTGTATTAAGGAATTAAAAGGCAGACCTGAAGGCTCTTTTCCTACTCGTTGCCAAATTTCATCTTCTTCATAACGAGTTAAAGCAAGTGTCAAACTAAGCACTTTAGAAATGGATTGAATAGAAAAGCGCTTGTCTGCCATACCGGATTGATAGAGTTCACCATCCACCGTATAAACAGCCATAGCAAGCTGTTCTGGCAATACTTGGGCTAACGCGGGGATATAATCCGCGACTTTTCCTTGCCCGATTAATGGGCGAATTTGTTGCAAAATATCTGACAGTAATGCGTTAGATAACGTTGTAGTCACAGTCCCTTTCCCAGACAGACAAGGGCATCCTTTTGGATGCCCTTGTAATTATTTGCTAAATGTATAACTTTCTATCAGTCCCACCAAACGTCAAATAGTTCAGAGGTCTGTACATCTTGCATTTTATTCTCTTTTAGGAAGTTTTCGACTAATTGGCGATGCTCTTCTGTACATTTACCAATTTGTTGTAAGCAGATTAAGCCTTCCCAGCTCAGGTAACCACTTGCATCAAATGCCAGCCCATTTGGCTCAATAACTTTGAGGATCAGTTCATCAACAAAGCGATCCACTTCCTCAATTGGGGTATTTTCTGGGAAAGTCCATTTAACTGAAAAACCTAATTCCTGAAATTCATCGATACGCATTTTTTTGCGTAAACGGCGACTACGTTGTTTAGCCATTATTTTACCCTCTTAAACATAAGATCCCATACACCATGCCCTAAACGATGACCACGTTTCTCAAACTTAGTCACTGGGCGTGTTTCTGGTCGTGGTACATAATCCTGAGTATCTGACAAATTCTGATAGCCTTCAACACTTGTCATCACTTCAAGCATATGTTCTGCATATGGTTCCCAATCTGTCGCCATATGAAAAACACCGTCTAACGTTAATTTTTTTAAAATTAATTCTGCAAAAGGCACTTGAACAATACGGCGCTTATTATGGCGCGCTTTGTGCCATGGATCAGGAAAGAATAACTGAACCATTTTTAAACTATTATCTGGGATCATGTGATTGAGTACTTCAATCGCATCATGGCACATGACTCGCAAATTAGTTAATTGTTCTTCTTCAGCACTTGCAAGACAGGCACCCACACCAGGTGCATGCACTTCAATACCGAAATAATTATTTTCTGGCGTATCTTTTGCCATAGTCACGAGCGATGCGCCCATGCCGAAGCCTATTTCCAAAATAACAGGTGCTTCGCGTCCAAAAACCTGACTGAAGTCGATGGGTTCCGATTGATATTCAATGCCAAAAATAGGCCACTGTATTTCTAATGCTTGCTCTTGACGAGGAGTTAAACGGCCTTGTCTACGAACAAAACTACGAACGCGCCGTAAAGCACGCCCTTCTTCATTGAATTCCGGAGAAATTACATTCTTGATCATGTCTAATACTGTCAGTCGTTAGGCCAATTATTTACTTAAAATCGTTATAATGTCGCTATGGTATAAACTTAACCGACATTATCCAAAGATCCCTAAGTTTAGCAAGAGTCACTTATAGAAGCATCACTCTATAAGATAAATATTAAGAGTGTTTACAGTTTATTCTCACTGTGGTGCAATCTTACCTTAATCAGAACATGAGTTAATAAAATAAAACATGATGGAAGCACTGCAATTTTCGCAAGTCGTACTCAATTGGTATCATAAATATGGGCGTAAAACGCTCCCTTGGCAGCAAGAAAAAACGCCTTATCACGTTTGGTTATCTGAGGTAATGTTGCAACAAACCCAAGTTGCAACGGTTATTCCTTATTTTGAGCGTTTTATTTCACGTTTTCCTGATGTCGCAGCGTTAGCTAAAGCACCATTAGATGAAGTACTTCATTTATGGACGGGCCTTGGTTATTACGCAAGAGCCAGAAACTTGCATAAAGCAGCACAACACATTGTAGATAAACATCAAGGGTACTTTCCTGATACCTTTGAGGACGTTTGTGCTTTACCGGGTGTTGGACGTTCAACCGCTGGTGCTATTTTATCCTTATCACTGAAAAAACCTTACCCAATCCTTGATGGTAATGTGAAACGTGTTTTAGCTCGTTGTTATGCCGTTGAAGGCTGGCCAGGTAAAAAAGAAGTTGAAAATAAGTTGTGGGAGATCAGCGAAAACGTCACCCCAACTGTAGGTGTCGAGTATTTTAATCAGGCAATGATGGATTTAGGTGCAATGGTTTGTACTAGAAGCAAACCTAAATGTGAACTATGTCCACTAAATACAGGTTGTATCGCTTATGCTCAAAACAATTGGGCGGATTATCCTGGGAAAAAACCGAAAAAAGTTATCCCAGAAAAAACAACTTATTTTCTTATTTTACAATATGATAATCTTGTTTGGTTGGATAAAAGACCACCAGCAGGAATATGGGGGGGGTTATTTGCCTTTCCTCAGTTTGAGACAAAAGCGCTTTTAGAACTGTGGCTAACTGAGCATGGACTTGAGAATAATGAATCAGAACAACTGATTTCATTTCGACATACTTTTAGTCACTTTCATTTAGATATTGTGCCAATTTGCGTAAAACTCTCAGCGTTTACCTCTATGATGGAGGAGCAAAAAGGACTTTGGTATAACTTACAGACACCTGCAACCGTTGGGTTAGCGGCGCCTGTAGAGAATTTACTTAGACAATTAGCCTAAGCTAATCCCTGCGATATTGAGGACGTATTATGAGCAGAACTATTTTTTGTACTTTCCTAAACAAAGAAGCTGATGGACTTGATTTTCAGTTGTACCCAGGAGAAATTGGAAAGCGCATTTTCAATGAGATCTCAAAAGAAGCATGGACTCAGTGGATGACAAAACAGACGATGTTGATCAATGAGAAAAAACTCAACACCATGAACCCAGAAGATCGCAAACTATTAGAACAAGAAATGGTACGGTTTTTATTTGAAGGTCATGATGTTCATATTGACGGCTACACCCCACCTGAAAAATAATATTCACTTTTCCAGAGCCTTTAAGGCTCTGGTATTTTATTCACCATAGCGATGCAATTGACCATGAAAAAAATCCTTCTCTTGCTAATTATCGCCCCACTACTCATTTCATGTAGTAGCCAACCCCCTAAAACATTTGAACCCGATTACGCAAAGGACACCAATGCGTTCGATATTCTTATGGGGCAATTTGCCAATAATATCGAAATGATTTGGGGGATGAAGGAAGTTTTAATAGCCGGTCCTAAAGACTACGTAAAATATACTGACGCTTATAAAACCCGTAGCCATATTAACTTTGAAGCGGGTACCATCACGATAGAAACATTAGGTGGTGACGCTCCTCAATTCCAATTACATAAGGCGATTGTCACTACATTATTAATGGGTGAAGATCCAGGCTCTATCGACCTCTATTCTGATGTCAATAACATCCCTCACAGTACAGAACCTTTTTTATCCGGGCAGGTTCTTGATAATACAGGGCAGCCTATACGCTGGGAATGGCGAGCCAATAAGTTTGCTGATTATCTGATTGCCAATAAATTACAAAAACGCCAATCTGGTATAAATACAATTTGGTATGTCACCATTAATTTAGTCCCTAATCACCTTGATAAACGTGCACATAAATATTTACCATTAGTCCAACAAGCAGCAGCTAAATATGGTGTTGAGCCATCGCTTATCCTAGCTATTATGCAAATTGAATCAAGTTTTAACCCTTATGCTGTCAGTAGTTCAGACGCATTAGGTTTAATGCAAATTATGCCAGCAACGGCAGGAAGAGATGTATTCCGCATGCAAGGTAAATCAGGACAACCAAGCCGTAGTTACTTGTTTGATCCTGCTAATAATATCGATGCAGGTGCTGCTTATATTTCAATACTACAAAACAGCTACCTTGGTGATATTAAAGATCCTATTTCGCGCCGTTATGCCGTTATACAGGCTTACAATGGGGGGGCTGGCAGCGTCTTACGCATATTCCATAGTGATAAGAAACAAGCAGCGGCCATGATTAACAACTTAGAGCCTACGCAAGTGTATACCACGTTACGTAATAAGCACCCTGCCGACCAATCTCGTCGTTATCTTGAAAAAGTCAGTACAGCTCAACGCAACTATCGTTAATTATTATTAAGTCAAAAGAAACAAAGCTTACTCAATCAATTTGGGTAAGCTTTGTTTCTTATTACGATCCAATAAACCGTCTTATTGTATTTTTTGTTACCATAATTCTAGCTACGACAAACTATGCTTAACTTCGTTTTTGCTCTTTTTTCGCGATAAATAGTGTTTTATTAACCAATAAGTTTAAAAAAACAGCAATCAAACAGTTTTGTGATAAATAACGTTGACGAGCAAAGCGATATCGGGTTTAATACGCCCCGTTGCCCGAATAGCTCAGTCGGTAGAGCAGGGGATTGAAAATCCCCGTGTCCTTGGTTCGATTCCGAGTTCGGGCACCATATTTCATTTGTTCGTCAGTTAGTTAACTAACTGAGAGGGCAATCAAGAGTTGAAAATATAATTTGACACTGTCACTTTATGTTGGAACTCTTAAATTAAACAGTCTTGTTCATACCAAGGCTGTTTTTTTTATTTGTAACTTTTACTTTCTTTCCTAATCACTGTCAAATCTTGATACTCCTCCTGTTATTTTCATCACATCAATTCCGCTTCAAGTATATCTCGCAAATTATCAACACTTTCATCAATGTATTCTAATGTCGATGTAATGCTGGCATGTCCTAATAGCCTTTTCACAACATAAAGATTACGTTCTGGTGATTGCATCATATGCGTTGCGACGGTATGTCGAAAACGGTGAGGTGATACAATGAAATTACATTCCGCTGATAAGCGTTTGAAAAATGAACGTAATGGGTATTCTCCCATGATCTTGGGATGTTTTTTTCTTTTCATTAAATCAAACCACCCAACATTGAATACTTGATCTGTCAGTTCTACACCTACCTTTTGTGCTTCTTTCACTAAATTTTCTAGTGATGGGTATAATGCAGAAACAATCGGTACCCGATGTTCACGGTGATTTTTGGCGCCCTCCTCACATAGATGGATCCACTTCTCTTCAAGATTAATATCCCCCAACCTAATATGCAGAAGTTGCCCTTGGCGAATGGCTGTATAACGAAATACGTTCATTGCCGTCATCCAAAACCACGCTGGATATAATGCATTTTTTCGCCCATCACACACGTAGCCATAACCTTGCTTTTCTTCAAGTTCTAGATAGTGTGTCATTCGACGGTACATATCATCCATTTGTGATTTAGTCAGAACCTTTTTCTTTTTGGCTCCCGCACGAACTACCGTACCATTAAAAGGATTCTTTTTATGGGGTAATAATTCTTGTTCTATTCCAAAATTAAACAATGCTCTCATATGAGTCACTTTATTGTTCCATGTTCTACTTGAGCGCTTATTGTCACCTAAAACAAGATGTCGCCATTGTAGAACTGTTAATTGATCAATCTGAGCAGGATTTAACGAGGTAAATTCTTCAAATGTACGAAGAACCTTACGATAACTTCTCATTGTCGTAGGACGTAATAATTTATAATAAAAATACTGCTCAATAAGAAACTCAAAAGTGATGTCATCCATAACATGCTCATTTACAACAATCAGTAAAACACGACAATGGGTGCTGTTATCGCTGATACAAAACGAACAAACCATCAAATAACAACCATAAGACTTTAAATGATGACTTTTTTGTTGCTCCTGTTTAAAAGTCATACCATTACCTTATCAAGAGGTTCCACTCCATTAAGAGTACGTAACCATCTAGGTGCTCGCATTTCAGCAACAAAGTAATTAATTAAATCATTCAATAACCAAATAAGACTTTTTCCTTTCTCATTTGAGAAACCTAACTCTGCAAGAAATTGAGTCAGCGTAATGCAATGCTGGCAAAGCTCAGTACATTCAAAATCAAAACGAGGAAGGCTTGGTGGTATTTTATTGGCAATAAAACACTGCACCAAATGAGGAGGAATAGGCTCATCTAATGTAGATTGCAAGAGTGTTAAACAGACATTAAGACGGCAACATAATGCCATTTGAATGGAGAGTTCTTCGCTATTAATTAATGCATCTACAAATTTGTCACAATAATCAACGAGTGTTGTGAAATCTGTTGTGGAATCAAGCTGAATAGTAAGTAATGGATGAGTTGGGTTAGGGGTCGTTGCCATATTTAGGCATCCTCAGTGAGTGGTATTAATTTCCACCACTGGAGAGGCTAATCTCATAGGTGGTGGAACTGAACAAGGTTAGCCTTACCGACCTCACTGACGTCGGCGCATCTTTCGACGCCCTCATCCAGCCCACCATTGAGATGTAGCAGAATGCAAACACAAAATGTGAGTACATTGAGTGTTGTCAGTGAAGTATTTTTCAGGAGGCTAATCCCGACACCTGATTTTGCAGGTGCGAGTGAAAGATACCGTGATTAATCAATGGGAGCAAGACTGTTTTAGTGGAATTACTATTATTATTTTCTATCGCTGATGGATATTTCGCCAAACAATTTAATAAGCAAATGTCACATTGCAAATTCATTGTAAAATCTTTATACAACAACCAGTAATAGATTTTCAGCAGGCTTATTATTGCTTGTGAATATTTTATTTACTGGAATTAAGTAGCCACTTAATTTTTTAAATTGCCCTTCTAATAATTCATTTTGAAAGAGCCGACAAGTAAACATATTACCTCGATCATGACGATGATATTTCAGTCTCTCAAAGGCTTTTTGAAGCTTACCTTTATCTTGTTTAGGCAATTTCATTTCAGCTAAAAACACATAAAAAATATTGGGAGTAACGATAAAAACATATCCTGCAATAATATGAATTTGTGCATTAGGTTGGTTTATAGAGAGATGACCATTTACACAACCCTCAATGAGCCACTGCCAAAAGACATCCCCCATATCGATGATTTGATTATCAGTCGGGTGTAATTGCATTCCTGATATAACGATAGGCTCTTTTTTTTCTAGAGATATCCTTTCTGATAATACATCGCTTTCAGGCAATGATATCTCACGTTGAAATGGTGCAAGCGTTAAAGTAATCGCTTTAGAAACAATTTCGTCTACGATACCTGTTTGTTCTCTAAATCCTGTTAAATACATTGATAACGCCTCAAGCGCTTTAGGATATTGGCTTAACCAATTTATTGCATCGGGTGGAATTATTTTCCATGCGAGCATCGCACCAAAACATCTCATTTGATTTTGTGATATTTCAGAGATAAATCGAAATCGATAAGGCTCCGTTAATGCCTCCTGCAATGGAAACCATCGTTTTCCACTTTTGAATTCAACCTCAAACTGACATAAATATTCCACACAAGAAAACAACGAGGCATAAACAATAACTGCATGCCATACAGTACCTTGCTCAGCTTGCTCTTCTGGTGAGACACCAATAGGAAGCATGTAATTTTTAGACAAATTAGAGGCACATGTTACAACTTCAAGCATGTAATCAGTCATTCCACCTAAATAGTTATAAGCTCCCTTTTCACTTAATGGGAACTGTTGCATTAAGAAAACACATTGCTCTAATGGTGTTTTATAGAGTTGAGTATAAGCTTCTTGAGATAAAAAAGATGAATTCCAAAGTGACTTTAATAATTGTTGACGATGAGATGATAAGAGAAGATCATTTAACGATCTTGGTAAAATAGTGTTTGATAAAATTTCTGAATTTATTTCTTTTTTAATTCTTTTGAATAAACTTATTCGCTGAAAACATAATTTCAGATTTAACATATAAAATTCCATTTATGATAATAAGCTTTAATAAAATAAACAACGTCATTAAATAAAAAATTCTTATATTTAAGGTAAAAGTTAACCCTGTATTAAATTCATATTAAATACTATTTTTAGCCTATTTTCTTTTAATTAAATTACGATAAATTCACAGGATAGAGCACGCGGAACAGTATGAAGCTACTTGTTTTTTGACTCTGTTAGCGAAAGATAAAAAGGCTTCCTAACTGGAAGCCTTTTCTGATCTCTAATCTTTTTATTATTTAGCTAAATAATAGTTATTTTTTATTTGTATTTAATATTAAATACTCAAATGCCTCCTTGGCATATCGAGCTGCTCTAAATATGGCTTTATGATCTTCTTTAAGTATTTTTAACCATGATGCAATATAACTTTCATGTTGCAAATGACCTTGAATACCTAATTCAGCGCATAAAAAAGCCGATCCAATTTCTGCAATAAGTTCCTCAAAAGCATAAACTGGGTTACTCATTTTCTTAGATAATGGAGTTATTATTCCTTTTCGAGCAAGTCTTGAAGCATGCCCCGTTGAATGCACCAATTCATGAAGTAATGTGCAATAGTAATCTTCCACTGAATGAAACTGCCCCATTTCTGGGATAACAATATGATCATTTTTCGTATGATAATATGCACAATCCTGATAACGATGTGTCACGGGTATACCACTACTTATCACCACACTCTCAGCTCTATCAATACGTTCAATATCAGGAAGAACTGGCTTTTTAGAATAAAATATCTCTGGCAAATTTTCACATTGTTCAATGTTAAAAAGATGGAAACGTGCCATAAAACAGCGTGATGAATGAGTTAATTTATCTTCAGTCTCACTGTCAGTGCTATCTTCGGTGAAAGGTTTAAATAACGTGACTAATGTGGATTTTTCGCCTCTGCGAACGCTACCTCCTGCACATTTTGCTTGATTAAAAGTCAGCCATCGATTTGAATTAACCCCTTTTTCAATCGCTCCTATCCATAACAGCATGACATTAATACCACTGTAATGTCGCCCCGTTGCTGCATTAACAGGTAGCCCTTCATTTTCAGTATCCCAAGTTTTACGCCAAGGTTCTGTTCCTTTTTCTAATGCTTCAATAATCTTATTTGTCACTATGTGATAAAAATCGTTTTGCTGTGAGGATGTACGACCTATTAATTCCTTTTTCATAGGCAATTCCTGTTAAGAAAAAGGGAATTGCCACCAAATGGGGAAGCAATTCCCATTTGGGTTGAAATAAAGAAAGTTGATTTAATTAATGTACAATCGCCCTAAGGCATTTCTTTCAGATTGCAGAAATATTGGCTGTTGTTATAAACAACGAATTAACGGGTAAACGTTATTAATTTAATGTGCGATAAACAAGTATGTTTTATTGATCATTAATATTAAGTTTATTGTAGACACGCTCAACATAACGCCCTCGCCCATCACCATGACCTAAATCCATGGATACCATTGCCTTAGCTTCGTCATCGCTCATTCCATTACTTTTATGATACTCCATTGCATTTACTGCCCACGCATAGCGTAAGCTATGGGGTGCATATTTACCTGTTAGCCCAGCATTTCTGACAACATTTCGATAGCGATCTATAGCAGACTTTAAATCGGGTTTATCAATCAATTTACCGTTAGATTGAGAAGTTAAATTCAACGCTTGATTGACGACATATAACATTTTGTCACGATCAATAATTGTCGTATCTCTAGGCCTTCCCCCTTTTGTACCAAAAACAATACGAACACTTTTCTCACCTTGTAGCAGAGCGCGTTGCCATGTTTTTAATGACTTTGCTGACTGTATCGCCTCTTCAGTACGTAAGCCGAAATAACGTGCTAGTTGCATGGTCATTGCAACCCCCATATCTTGCTTTTCTGCATGATAAAAAGCAGATAAATACCGTTCTTCGCTAATAGCCACTTTCGTGCCGTCACGGCTCGCATTTGATAAACCAAGTGCATGATTACTGAGTTTTTCATGTCGAGGTGAGGCAAGCTTTGTTCTGCCAGCAACCGCTAAAATATTTCTAATGCCTGCCATTTCGTTTTGAAGTGTTCTTTTTGAAATACCTTCTTCCTGCCGGCTTTTGATATAAAGTTCGATATGGTTTGTTTTGATATGTTTTACATCACGAATTTGAATATTCAGTTTTCCCATTCTATCTGCAAAGCGAGAGACTATTTTCAAACGATCTGCAACAGTTTTAAAACTCCCTCCACCTTGTTTTGCTAATGTAGTTAATTGTTTGTTGAATTTGGACAAATAAGCCCTCCACAATCATATTTTTATATATAAAACAAAATTCCCTGACGGCATGGTTATATTTTACTTTAGCGGGTATCTGTGCATCAGGGCGACAATAAGTTGAGTTTTTACGAGGCTCCCCAGCTCTCAGAGCTGTTCGCGGTATAAACCGTCCTGATAAATAAAATCAGACTGCCTCCATCTATCAGCTTTCGCTGATATTGCCATCGATACCGAGCTAATTTCTCTTTTAATTTTTCGAGTGAGTTGTCCTTAATATTGTCACTACGAGTGTGTCAGGCTGTAGTTATCATTGAAAAAGTAGATGCCATAAGCCAAAGCGTGCTGTTTGCGCGTAGCGTCACTTGGTATCGCTTACGCTTTTACACAAGTGACGCTGCCTCGTTCCTGTCGCTTAATAAGCTTTTGCCCTTTTGCCTATGCCTTTTATTACATTAGGCATAGCGACGTGCCTCAAATAGTGCAGGTGGCATCTTCATTATTTGTACTATCTTGCGGTTATCACCCAAAGGTATCATCTCTCAGATAGTGATGATGTTAGCTTGCGATTGCCCTAAGGCGCTTCTTTCAAATCGCGAGTGCAATAATGAGCACTGAAGCATTGGCTGTTGTTAAAAACAACGAGGTAATATTTGAAGAGTAAACGATAGGAATACTTAGTAGGTAGGTTAAATTATTTTCTTAATATTTTATATTAACCTTAGTAAAAAACATCAATTAAATATTTCAAACAAAATTATATATAAAAAAATAATAACAATAGAACATATTCACTTAGTTTATTAAATATTAACTCAAACTTCCTCTTGAATAATTATTTATTAATGTTAAAAATAAAATCGATGAATTTATTCTATTTTATCTATCCATATAAAAATTTATATTAGAGGTTTTATGACAGATATTAATGAAACGAAAAAAAAGAGTTTTTGGTTCTTTGATGGATCTGATTTCTTCGAGTTTTTAAGAAGAACGATATCTTTAATTTCCCCCTCTATGGTTGTTGTCTTTATGCTATCTCTTGGCGCTTTATTTAGTAAAGACAAATTCGGAAGTGATTCATATCAATATAAAATCCTTATAGGCGGTGTAGTCGTCTTTATTACGCTAATTATTTTAGCTATTTTTCACGATTTACATAAAAATTACAGCAAGGTGAATGTTAATTACCTATGCAAAGTAATTATTGGAATTGCAACTATGTATTTATGCGGTGCAATCATTTATGTTGGTGTTATTAATGCAGCAAGTATGTATTCTTTAATAAAGAGTTAGTATCTATAAGTTCATTATGATTAATTTTTGTGTAGGTAATAATGGAGCTAAGTAATTATATTATTTTACTTTTTGCTCCATATTATTCTGATAAATTAAATAATTATTTTTTCATAATACCCTTTTTAACCACATTCAGCATTGCAGAGCCACCTTGAGCACCAGCTTGTTGTATACCTTTTGAACCACTTGAAATGGCTGAAGACACCGCAAATCCAAGATTTACTCCACTCCAACTTACAGCACCAAACCAAAAAAGCGGTAATACGACATACATAGCGCCGAGCACTAAATTCATGATCCAACTATCAGAACCGGTACTTGCTAACCAAATATTAAAATCACCGCGATACCCTTTGTAACTCGCATACAGTAATTCAATCAATTTATCGTCTAACCAACTGGCTAATGCCCACCAAAACGGCACAAATAGCCATGCAAACATCACAAAAGTAAGTGTAATAATTATTTTGGGCTCATAGGCACCTAGCAACAGAATCAACGGAATGATGATAATCAAAGCCATTAGTAAAATCGCATGGATCATCGGTAAACCTTGGCGTAATGCATCAAAAGCAGGTAGCTGTGTCGTTTGAGCTAAGAATGTCCCTAAACTACTGATAGCCTGCTTTATTCCTGAATCAATACTTGTGCTTTGCCCTTGCTGGTTCCCCATCATATAAGTGTCACCACTACTGGCTAAATGGATACTTTGAGGGCTCACCAACCAACGTAATAATCCCTCCTCCCAGTTATCAGGTGACTTGGCTTTCATCATATTAATGGTGCGTGGTTCAAAGTGAGTCAATAAACGCTTTTTTAAGCCTTCAGTCGTAGCATTCCACCATGCTTTGCACGTTGGATAACCACCACGACTGACATTGGCATATCCACTATCTCGATTTTCATTATAGGACCATGCTTGTTGGGGAGATGTTGCAGTGTAGTAATCGTAATAGCCGATTGTATTCAAAAAATAATCAGAGCCAATCCAATTAGCACCCTTCATTATTTGAGGTGATAATCCAGAATGAAGATTTTTTAACTTATAATACGCTTTGGCATAGCATTGAGTCGCAAACTCTTGTACTTCTTGGCGAAGAATAGGATCTATTAATTGAGTGTTCTGTACTTCAAAACGTAGCAAGCGAAAATCATTACTACAAGGAATAGTCGCGATAGTTGCATGCGTCACGCCTTTAGATAGCGAATGAACTAAGTACCACCACAAAGGCACTTTTGCCGTTTGGCCATTTAATTCTGCTATTAACGCGCCATACCCTGAATCTGCGGGTTTCGGCACATTAATACTACATTGTGCTGAGCGAGTACGGTCAAAATGTAATGTAGAAACATTGATTTCCCACAGAGGAACTGCGCAAAATATCATCACAACAAACGCAACATAGAGCGTATTTTCCATACGTGATAATACTAAAATCCCTTTATTACCTTCATCCTCTCCCTCTTCTCGTGCTTTTAACCAAATCCCTGCAATTTTAATCGCTAATGGAAGGGCAAAAAGACCTGTTGTGGTGATGAGCATCCACAATGAATTATTAATCAGCCATGCCATAAAAAGTAATACAAGCTCAAGATAACTCTCTGTCGTCATCTTAATGATCTACCTTCTGATTTAACTGATGGATTGCCTTATCACTTTGTATGGTGGGCTGATGGACACCATTTTCAGCATCACGGCTCTCTTGTCGGCTCAACACCATTAACAACGTGTTATTGCTGATAGCTTTACGAATTTCCATTTCATTTTTTAATGCCAGAATTTCTCTATCGAGGAAAGCAAGGCGACGATCTGTTTCTTCTAATGCTATTTTATGCTCAGCTACATGAGGTTCTGATTGCCCTGCAATCAGCATTCTTCGCATACCGAATGCCGTTGCAATGGTATCTGACATCGCCAATTCACCAGCCAAACGTTGTACTAATGCCACATTATCAGGATCCTCTTTTAGCGCTTGAATAACGCCTCTTGATACCGCTAAATCGCCTGTTTTTAATTGTGCTAAATTTGTCGAATTTGGTTTTAAATGCCCATTCACAAACTTAATTAATAGAGCCATATTCTCTTGTGTGATTTCTTCAAGCATTGGTGAGAACCCAACACCTACCGTTGATGTACCTGATTTATTTTCTTCGCCTCCGCTACGACATTCTTTTGTTTCAGAACAAGTGCGGATCGCCCTATCTCCCAATACACTCACAACGGCTTTGGCAGCTTCGTCACTGGTTTTATAACGTCGGCAAAGAGAGCCTTTGCAAGCAGACTCATTAACTGGATGATGGCTTGTGATGGGTTGTTTATTCAAAATATTAAAACCAGCTTTTGCTAAATCATAAGTAGGCTTAATCGCAGGTTGACCGATACCGCCTCGTTTTTTACCACCAATCCATCTAATCCCTTCTTTTCCTGTTGAGGTTTTCAATTGATTATCGGCACTGACTGCATCTGATGTGGTTGCGACAACTCGTTTAAACTCTTCACCAATAGCAGACTGCGTCCATTGATTTGAATAGGCATAATCCGCCATTTTCTGCGACATTTTTTGGCAATTGAGTTGAGCTTTATCGAATGAGACACTGGCTTGTAATACACCATTAGTTAGCAACTCATAAAGACCAGGATTAGCACGCTGAATAATCATGGCTGGTAAGCTAGCAACGGCACCTGTGGCGCTATTAATGACATTACTCATCATATCTTTAAAGCCACGCGTGGCACCGTTTAACTGATTCTTAACTGTGGTGTTGATATCAAAATTACCGCACATTAAATCACTATTCCAACCCAGACCAATACTGAGTTTTTGCATATTACTGTGACTCGGCGGTTGTGAAATCACCGTTCCACCGCCTATGGTATAAAATAAGTAATCACTGATTGCCCCCTTCATGCCTTTACTTGAGTCAGTGCTAACAACATGGCTATCAACTTCAAAAGTAGCGATAGCAGGAAAACTCAAGGCAAAATATCCCACCACAACACAGCTATAAAGCCAGCTTTTATCTTTCATACACATTCCTTGTTATTGAAAATTAAAGCTATACAGAAAAATTTGGCCTCGTCGTTTACAACACTTATAAGGTTGCCAAAGTGCCCATGCATAACCGCCGTCACTAGCAATAGGTTGAGCATTATCAGGAAAAGTAGAACAAGAAGAGGAAACTGAAGGTGAAAGTCTTTGCCATTTATGATTGCGAGTGCCTGTATTTTCAGTAACAGACTCTGGCGCCCAATATCCATGATAAGAATGGCTTATTAACGGTTGATAAACATGAAGCTGTCCTGTTCGTGACACAATATCAACAGCTCTTTGAGCCATAACCGCTGAGGCTTTGTAATCATTTATTTGTGTCACAAAACCACTGCGAGGATAAATATTGCCCCACATATTGCCTTTAGCTGTGGAGCCTATTTCACGTATATTTGGGATCAGCGCTTCGGGATAAAGAGATTCAGGCAAGCCAGAACGCCACATCAATCCATCGAGTGTACTGAGAAAATAAGGCATAAAAGCTTTAATTGGGCTAGAGCAAGCATAATTTATTTGCCCCATAAATTGCCCAAATATAGGAGACGCTAATGCAGGATGCCCAATCACATCCACGTTTTTAAAATATAGGTTATTTTTATTTCTCGCTCGTTTTTGTTTATTGGCTCCGCCACCTTCAGCAAAGCCCGATATTCCTGCTCCTAAAGGTGATATTTCAGTCCATGGATTGCTCCCTGTTTGGTCGTAACTAGAAACAACTGCATTAGGAATATAGTGACTCACTTTTATCGATGTTTTTACTGAGCATCCAAATGGTGTGCAGAAGAGCCAGTAACAGATCCCCACAATTTTGTATTCCAAACAATGTGGTGATAATGCACTTGCAATAATTTGAGCTGAGTTAATCGCATTTGCTGATATAGGTTGAAAAGAGAGACAAAGCGCAAAAACACTACATCGCTTTAATTGCCTCATTATTGATGTTCCAAAAATTCAGTGAAATACTTTTCAGCCAGAACAACATCTGTTGTGCCATAAACCACATAGCGATCATCAAAAACAACCGCAGGATATTTCGCGAGTTTTAATGCATAAGCCTGAAGAACACCTTGATAAGCTTGCGTGATTTGTTGCTGTTTTTGTTGCCAATCTGCTGACTGAATAATACTTCTCACTTGCTGCTCTGCTTGCTTAGGATCACGCGATAAATCATTAAATAATTGTTTTTGAATAATATTAGGTGCATCCAAATAGATGATTTGACTATCTTTTGTATTAAGTAAAGGCGTGTTGCTATCAGTGTAGATTATTGTTGATGCAACTGATTGAGTTGAAAGCACTAATGATAGAATTAATAATTTTGGTGGTTTCATAAAGCACCCTGTAAAAAGAAAAGGTATAGGGTGCTTTGAATTGGCAGGAAATGCAGTGAAGAAGTGTTAATTGGGGAATAATAGATTTACTTATACTGAAGAAAGTGAACCTAACAATATTATATGCTTTATAAATTATAAACAGAGTTTCTTCCCTAACTTCTTAAAATAAAATTATTAAAGTCTTTTACTTTTCTAACCATATGAAAATAACACCATAAAGTATAAGAAGAATAATATATATATTGAATGCTAACTAAAGTTAATCCTCCCAAAAAAAACCAGTCCAATAAAGATTTTGGAAACTGCTTTTCACTAACCACAAAAAATGTAGCTCCACATCCAAAAATAATACCTAACATAAGGACAATGATAGGAATTATAATCATCTTAGTTTTTGTTTTGACATTGAAATCATTATAACTATAAAAGTCTTTTAATAAAAACATGGAATTACAAAATTTAATATTTTTCAATTTATTAGAGATAAAATACTTTAAGATATAATCATTTAACAAATAGTTTGTTGACATTTTATAATCTAATAACATCAATTCTTGCTTATACTTATCTAAAGGTTCATGCTCATCAGCGCACTCTTTTAGATATGTTATAGCCTCGGATTTTTCTTTGTTGGATAACGAAAAAAATGTATCAAAAAATAATACTTTTTTAAAAAATGGTAATAATGGTATAAGAATTTTAAACCCGCTTAATATAGAAGAAATATCCATAAAAACTCCTTTTTTAAATTTTGGTTTATTAAAAAATACTTACTAGAATTAGTAATTATAGCCAAATAAAAAAGTTTTTATAAATATAGATTGAAGAAAGATTCCTGACTCTCTAGAATAAAGTCAACCGGTAGGGTTAATGGAACGGCTTCCATTCCTGCGACGCCTTAAGTGGTATAGCCGAAAATTAAAGTTTATGAAAAAGAACCCTAGTGGTTCTTTTTCTGTATGTGCTGTAAATTATGTTTTCCTCTTTGTCATTACGCTTTGCTTTCATACATACAATCCCCTCTTAACTAGTTAGTAACGTTTCCAAACTATTCCATTGATATTAAAAAAACAAGTAAATTATTGAGCATAAGAACAGATCTTGAAGTTTATATTGAGATAACCAAACTTTAAGCTAGTATTGTTTAATCATTTAATTTTTAGATAGTTTATCACCAAGTTTTGGTATTTGTGATAAGACTTACTTTTAGTCAAGGATAAGGAACAAACATGACTTTTTGGGAAAAGATAAAAAAACGATTTCCAGCAAAAAAGAATGATATTTCAGATGATGAACAACAAGGTGATTACAATACTCTAACCCCTAAAATAATTACTGATGATACTGTCAAACCCTATTTTGAAGCCTTAGATTTCGCCTTTTCTAAAAAAGATGTAAAAAATATTGCAATAACAGGGCCTTATGGTGCTGGAAAAAGTACTGTTATTTTGTCCTATCTGAAATTTAGAGATAAACAAAATTTTATTAATGTATCTTTAGCTGATTTTTCCATCTCTGGTAAAAATGATCCTGAACCTCCTGAAAATACAGAAATAGAGCTAAGTATACTTCAACAAATTCTATATAAAGAAAATAAAGATAACCTACCCGATTCACGTCTTGACCGGATTCAAAATAGAAACAAAAAACATATTTTTTCTTTATTTTTTAATACGACATCTATAATTATTCCTTTGATAATATTATCAATATCTTTATTCCCCAAAAAAACATTAGCTTGGTTTAATATTAATGAGGTTATTATTAATAGCATTATAAATGCTTACCCTGAACGACTAGTTATTAGCCTCCTAATAGGATTAGTTTTTATTTTTTGTGTTGTACGGAGTGCATCTAAAGCCGGCATATTCGACAAAAAAATTAAACTTAGCAAAATAGCTTTTTTACAAGGTAGCGTTGATCTCACCTCTAATGAACAACCATCCCTGCTAAATAATTGCTTAGACGAAATCGTCTATTTTTTCTCTCGTTCAAAGTATAAGATTGTTATTTTTGAAGACCTCGATAGATTGGGAAATACTGAAGTATTTATAAAATTAAGAGAAATAAATCAGATTATTAATAATAATATTTCAACTAATCCAGTCAGATTTATTTATGCTTGTCGTGATGATATTTTTCTCGGTGCGGATATTAAAACTAAGTTCTTTGACTTTATTTTACCTATTATTCCTATAATGGATTCTAGTAATGCTTATACATTACTAAAAAATAAATTAAATGACTTCCCTGAAAATAAACAGTTAGTTTTAAAGCGAATGTCTGCGTATATTAATGATATGAGATCGCTTCAAAATATTGTTAATGAATTCAATTTATTTAAAAATGTTGTCAATAATACTAAAGATCAAGAGAAGATCTTTGCTTTAATATTTTATAAAAATATTTATGCACAAGATTATAATCTTGTAGATAAAAGACATGGTGTACTCTACTCCCTTATTCAAGATTACCGTCTTTATAAACTACATAAAGACCATTTTGGTTTACTTGATAGAAAATTAGAAGAGCTTAACGAACACTTAATAGCCATAAAAAATGAATCTGCAACTTCCGATATGGAAATACGCAAACAAATTATTAGTAAATTTATCTCGCCTGAACTTTGGTCATTAATTCATTTTGCTAAAAGAAATAAACATTATAGTCAAGATTATGATGAGTATTCAGCAGAAAAGTTCTATAAAGAAGAGCAAGATTTTATTGATTTTTTTAATTGTAACGAACCATTATTTATAGGATACGAGTATCACAGTGGATATGGTAGAGATAATAATTTTGTTAAAATTGAAACATCCTCAGTGATTGATGACTATTACCTGAGAATTGAAGTCATTAAAAATGACAAATTAGAAGAATATAGAAAGACAGTAGAAGAAATCAAAGTAACTAAAGAAAAAATTAAAACTAGAAATTCAATTACTTTAGCTAAATTATTAGAATTAATTGGTTTTGAACAATTCGAAATTATTGCTGAAAGTTATATTGAAAAATGCAATATTCCTGAAATTATTGACCCTGAACAATTAAAAGCGCTCAAAAGTGGATTCAACTTTGGTGGTTTTGAAGCTCTCTACCACCTGCTCACTAATGGTTATATCATGCAAGATTACATGATGTTTCGCTCCATTTTCCATCAGGGCTCTATATCTATTAACGATAATGATTATATCCAAGAGGTAGGTCGTTATATTAACTTTAAGGAAATTAATGAAAATTATTTCTTAGATAACTCAGAAGATGTTCTAGTAGAATTAATTGAACATAATTATTTTTATCGTTCTGGAGCGCTTCATTACCAAATTATAACTTTATTATTAGAGAGCAAAGATTATAAAAAAAGAGCACTCTTATCTTCGATGATAGATATTATTTTTACATATTCATCAAAAGATATTTTAGAAATATATTCTATATTAGAAGATAAGTTTACAGATTATAAAAACTTTATAAATTTCATTATTTTCTCTCTAAAAGAAAATAGTTATTTAGACAAAATGATTACCGTAATTGAAGATCATGAGCAAAACCATACATCTATTTCAATAGCAACTAAAATGATTGCTTTGGTATCACCTGATATTTCAGAAAATGAAGAAAAATATCACAAATTTATTATAAATCAAGGATTTAATTTGATATCAAATGTGGAAGAAGAACACCTTCAATTGTTTCTTGATAATATAAAAAAACTTAAGGTGATTTATAATGATATTTCTATACCTATAACACCTAATGAAACTATAGCATTAGAATTTATTGCTAAAAATAATTTATATAATCTTGATAAATCCAGTTACCGAATCATTGTTGCTGGATTACTACAAGATAAAAATATCTCTTGTGAGCAGGTTGATGAGCATCCTTGGTCATTGATAAATGATGAAGAATTAACTGATGTTAAATCTTATGTAAATGATAATATTAATACTTTCGTATCAGAAATTTTTATACATTCTAAAGAAAATAGTGAATCAATTGTTTCTATTCTTACTCATCCAGATCTTGATAATAGTCTTAAAGTTAAAATACTTGAGGAAATGCAATTTACTATAGATAATTTACGTAAATTCCCAAAAAAAATAGACACTGAAAATAGTGATAATATTTATTCTTATCATGACCTTTTCTTTCATCATAATCATGTTACACCTAGCTGGAAAGTGTTATTAGATTATATCTATGAAGATTGCAATTTAGATGTATTAACTCAATATATTGAAGAACATGCACAAATTCTAAGCTATGATGAAATAGATCTGATTGAAGGGGACAATTATGACCTTTTATATATGAAAGTTATTTGTAATGATAACATTAGTGACAATGCATACAACTTAGTATTAAAACCTGTTTATATAAATACTCATTCCTGGGATGAACAACTAAGCTTAGCTAATTTCCTACGGTTAATAGTGAATAACAAAGTACCGTTAAATAATGAATCTTATAAAAATGCAATACAATGCTTTTCTCCAAATGAGAGTAAAGAGAATATAGAATCTTTTATATTATGGCTTTCTAAATTTAAAGAAGTATTATTTTCAGACGAAAATTATTATTTATTTTATGAACAAGATAATGAACTCCTCGAAAGTATGTTGATTGCTATTAATGATTCCAATCTATTTTCAAACTCAGAAAAAGCATCATTATTATATAAATATCGTGAAGAATGTCATGAATCATTCATTGACGAATTAGATATCACTAATGAAATATTAATATCATTAATTAAATTATCAAATAATGATAATTTTTCTATTAACCTAATAGTACGATTAATAAATAACAATTATAAGGATAGAGAAGAAATCGCTAACCTTGTGGATAAGCTTCAAGAAAAAGAATTTAATAAAATATTTAATCAAAAAACTGCAACTTTGAATCTTAACAATAACCAAGATGCAGAGTTACTATTTTCCACCTTAGAAAAAGAAAAACTAATCAAGAAATGGATATCAAGGAATGAAGGGAAATATTATATTGAGTGTATTTATGAAGAAAAATAAATAATTTTTAATTAAAAAATATAAAAGGGTGAGTCAATATGATTCACCCTTTAATTATCATTTAAGTTTTATAACTTAAATGCTTTATCTAACCAACTGGTTATTTTTCCTAGATTTTCAAACAAAATAGTTTGTCTAGAAATTTGAACCCTCGTTGGCTGATATAATGTTGCATGAGATGCTATTAAATCAACATAAAGCTGTTGAAGTTCCTTCATGAACTCTATTTGCATTTCTTTGCACATATGTATCTCCTTATTTTATTGTTCTTGCCCAAACGCTAACAGTATTTTTAATATGATTGATTATCTATTAAATTCATAATTATAAAAATGAAAATTTACTGAGGGCTTTTTATGAAGTGATTAAATACTATATCTATGCAATAAATTTGCATAAAAATAGTATTTCTTTATAACTTTCAAAATTCAGATATATTTAAACTTTAATTATTGTAATTTTTATCTTCACATATAATAAGAAAACCTGAATAAATATTATTTTATTATTTATTCAGAGTTATATTAGTTTACTAATGCAATCACTTCTGATATTTATATTATACCACATAATCATAATTTAATTCACATATTTGTACATTATTTAATAATACCCACTATCAACAATCCCCCTCACCTCATCCAGCCTAACCGCTATCCGTTTAGCTGCTTCTAGTTCACTAATGCCATGCTCTACCATCAGTTCTTTTCGCTCTGCTTTTTCCTCTTTCTCAGTCATACCTAATGCAAGGTATAGACTTGGAGGAACGGCACGAAATAGCGCTTCAATACGACTGGCTAGGACAACGCCTTCTGTATAACAACGGGGGGTTTTGGTTGCTGATAACAACATGGCTTTTTGTTCTTGTGTAAGTTTTTTAAATCGGGCGATTTCTTCAACTTCTTCAGGTGGCATCACTAAACACAACCACCACTCAATCATATTCAACATCTTCTTTGACGTAGACGGAAAATCCTCTAAATTTTGAGTCGCTAGCCATAACCATGCACCCAATTTACGCCACATCTTAACGACTTTAACCACGTAAGGAGCAAGTAATGGGTTAGTGGTGATCATATGGGCTTCATCCGTAGCAAAGACAATTTCTCGTTCTAAAAACTGATCACGTTCTGCAATATTATTAATGGTGTTGACTAATGAGGTATAAGCAACGGCTAAAGGGGCTTCATAGCCTTCTCTGGCTAATGTACCAAGGTCAATTAATGTTACGTCAGCTTCTGACCAATGTTGTCCTTCTTGGTTAAATAACTCCCCCAAAAAACCTTGCATAAATACACTGAGCGATTCGCCCATATTTTGGGCTCTTGCTCGTCGAATATCAGGGCGATCTTTATCTTTCGCAAAGGCATAAAATGTATTTTGCAAATCGGCGGTAATCATCTGCCTACCTTCATTCCATGCATTGTTGGCACTCACTAAAATGGCTTCTCGCATCATGCCTCTATCTGCACGTTCTAGCTTTGCTTCTTCTTTGGCTTCACCACCGGTTATCATTAATCGAGCAACAATTTCGAGTTCGCCTAAAATATCTCGCTCATCTATTTCGTCGGTTTCATCTGCATCAATAACCTCACTCAGCTCATCTTCATTAATAGGCTTAGTCGTGGATTCAATAAGCTTATAAGCGTCAGCAAAAGGCGCTAATGAAATCCCACAACCCGGTTTAATGCTAAGTTTATTCACACTCAAACCCAACTCAGCACAATAATCAGCAAATAACCCAAATGAATTTCCTGCCTCTGCAATAAATAAGCGAGGTCGATGAACCGCCATAAGTTGAGTAAATAGACTATTGAGTGTTGCTGACTTGCCTGAACCCGTGGGACCGAAGAGTACCAAATGAGCATTTTTAGAACGATCAGCACTATTTAAAGGGTCGAAAGTCAGCGGTGCACCACCACGATTAAAAAAGGTAAATCCTGCATGACCAGTTCCTGTGTCACGACCAAAAACAGGTAACATATTGGCGATATGTTGCACAAAAATCAGTCGGGTATACCAATGCTTTTTATCTAATTCGGGATTAAAGCACATAGGCAAAGCACGAAGATAAGCATTTAATGGCGCAATATCATAGTCAGGCTTTATCGGCTGTAGCCCTGCATTTAGCAATACGGCAGTTAAATGGCGTTGATGACTGTTGAGATCTTTTAGTGTTGCACCTGATAAATAAAACGTCATACTCGCACGGTAAAGTTTATGACGTTCACCAAGATAACTCTTTGCTGTTTGAGCATCAGCGCGTACTCGGGCTGATGCACTGTTTTCGCCTATTGCATTTTTCGCAAGATGGTTAAAATGCTCTTCCAGTTCATCCTGCGGTTGTACCACTAATGTCATTGATATCACTGTGCCTTGTGGTAACAAATCCATCAACGCATTGATATTATCCCCTTTGCGCGTTTCGCCTGTTAAATGCCCTACGGTAGGCGCTCGACGAAGCCTATCAATATTAATGGCTTTATGAGGGCGATTATCAAACCACCAAACGCCATTTTCTACATCTGCTTTAGGCGGTGTAAACATCAATGTTTCGCTAAAATCATTGAGTATGGGAAGTTCACTGTTGACAGTGTCAACATGTGTTGCTGTGCGATAGAGCGTCTCTTTATCAACCCAATCAGGCTCAGGATTAAACCAACGTAACAACCATGCATGAATATGTTCACCATTTTGCCTGACCGTAGTGATCCCTGCACTGTAGTGGTTTAATAAATTTGGCCACCTGAATAGAGGTGATATGCTTACCTCAAACAATAAAGGTGCCTTAATGAAAAAACGAAATTTCAGTGCAGAATTTAAACATGAATCTGCTCAGTTAGTTGTTGATCAGAACTACACTGTTGCTGATGCAGCTAAAGCCATGAATATCGGTCTTTCCACTATGACCCGATGGGTAAAACAGTTGCGCGATGAACGGGCTGGCAAAACGCCGAAAGCCTCTCCCATCACGCCAGAGCAAATTGAAATACGTGAACTCAAAAAGAAACTTCAACGTATTGAAATGGAAAATGAAATATTAAAAAAGGCTACCGCGCTCTTGATGTCAGACTCCCTGAACAATTTACGTTAATCGGAAAGCTCAGGGCGCGTTATCCCGTAACCACTCTCTGCCATGTATTCGGGGTTCATCGCAGCAGTTATAAATACTGGAATGCCCGTCCTATTCAGCCTGATAGAAGACGCACCGTATTGCGCAGTCAAGTTCAGGAACTACACAACATCAGCCATGGCTCTGCTGGGGCAAGGAGTATTGCCATAATGGCAACGTTCAAGGGCTTCCCAATGGGGCGTTGGCTTGCCGGTAGGCTCATGAAATAGCTCGGCCTTGTAAGTTGTCAACAACCGAAACACCGCTACAAACGTGGCGGACAAGAACATATTGCTATATCGAATCATCTCGAACGTCAATTTGCAGTGACTGAGCCCAATCAAGTGTGGTGTGGCGATGTCACCTATATCTGGACAGGCCAACGCTGGGCGTATCTCGCCGTTGTTCTCGATTTGTTCGCCAGAAAACCGGTGGGCTGGGCAATGTCGTTCTCTCCGGACAGTCGATTGACCATCAAAGCGCTGAAAATGGCGTGGGAAACTCGGGATAAACCAGCAGGGATGATGTTCCACAGTGATCAGGGTAGCCACTATACAAGTAATCAGTTTCGGCAGTTACTATGGAGATATCGGATCAAACAAAGTATGAGTAGACGCGGAAACTGCTGGGATAATAGTCCAATGGAGCGCTTCTTTAGGAGCCTGAAGAACGAGTGGGTACCCATGACTGGCTACATAAGTTTTAGTGATGCTGTCCATGCAATAACGGACTATATTGTCGGGTATTACAGCGTACACAGACCTCACGAATATAACGGAGGATTATCACCAAACGAATCCGAAAAGAGATACTGGAAAAACTCTAAAA